>NZ_JBFRGE010000120.1:0-12159 GCF_052115185.1 Paenibacillus sp. 2TAB19
ATTTTAGCTTTCGAACTCGAATTGTACTAATACTCGTATTACATCGAATTTATTGTGATAACACCGCAACTTTTCATTGTCCGGCAGGTACAATATATATGTATCGTCCGGGAATAATCCGCAGGTGGAGGAGGTTCGCCTGTCATGACTGATTCCCAGCTAATACGTGAGATTAAGGATGGCAACGTCGAGCTCTACTCCGAGCTGATGCGACGCTATCAACGTAAAATATTAGCGTTCATCTACCATATGCTGAAGAGCGCCAAGCTCGAGCTGATGGCAGAGGACTTATGCTCCGAAACTTTTTACAAAGCGTATCGCAGCCTTCATTCCTTTCGGGAAATGGATGCTTCTTTTTCAACATGGCTATATACAATTGCTCGCAATACGGTTCTAAGCGAGCTTCGTAAGCAGAAGGCGGCTAGCGTCTCGCTCGACGAGTCGGGCTTTGAGCCTGTCGCGGCGCTCGATGCTGCGCCAGAGCAGCATGTGCTCCGCAATGAGCGGATGGCTATGGTGCGGGAGGCTATTAACAATTTGCCGGAGAAGCAGCGCTCTGCGCTCATTCTTCGCGAATATGAGCAGCTCGATTATCAGGAAATCGCGAGTATACTGGGTCAGACGGTCAGCTCCGTGAAGTCGCTGCTGTTCCGTGCGAGATCCAGCGTGAAGACGCAGCTCGAGCCTTATTTCGGACAATCGCCGATATTGGAGGAATTCGAAGGGATGAATACAAGATGAAGTGCATCGATGCCCAAAACACTTTCGGACAATATTGGGAGTTATCCGAAGACGATGCTGAACGCGGAGCCATAGACAGCCATCTGATGGAATGTGAATCATGTGCGGAACAGTTTCGTTTATGGGAAGAGAGCGAAGAGCTGATTCGCATTTTATCGGAAGAGGAAGACTTCATTGGACCTTCAGAGCATGTCAACCGTGAAGTAATGGAGCGAATCTATGCGGAGCAGTCGTGGCTGATGCCCGTTGCCCACAAAAGTTATCATTTCTCACGCTCATTCCGCAGGAACATAGCGATTGTTGTTGCTGCATGCTTAGCCATGTTCGCGTGCGCTTTCTTTGTTTTTGTATTCGATCAAGAGAATGCTACGCAGCAAGCACAGATTGCGGACTTATCGGGTCTTATCGAGACGGCTAACGCTTCGGGCGATGCGATGACGATTAATGCAGGCTTCTACGCTGAAGTGCCCGTAGCAAGCATTAGCGATCCGTTCGTGCTTAAGATCGTTCCTTCATTCCCGCAATATTATGTTGCGTTGTCCTTGCTTGGCATAATCATGACACTGCTTATACTGAATTGGCTGTCTCGGACGAGAAATTGATAAAAACATAACAACAATGCGGATAGGGAGGCGACATCTCTTGCTGATAGGATTTGTACGTCATGGTCAAACCGATTGGAACGCGCTTGGCAGAATACAGGGCCAGACAGACATTCCCTTGAACGAGAATGGCATTAGGCAAGCAGGAGCTTTGGCAGATCGTCTCCTATCCGAGCCTAAGAAGTGGGATATGGTCGTTTCCAGCGACCTTCAGAGAGCTTATACCTCAGCTGGCATTATTGCGAATAGGCTCGAGATTCCATTGATTGCTGGGGACAGCAGACTTCGCGAGCGCAGCTTTGGAGAAGCAGAAGGGCTGACCAAGGAAGAACGCATCGATCGTTGGGGCGATGAGTGGGACCGTGTGGCAAGCGGTATAGAAACGGATGACCAAATGCTGGAGAGAGGGCTTAGCGCACTGAAGGAGCTAAGCTTACAATATAATGAACGTAATGTGCTGATCGTCTCGCATGGCAGTTTCCTTGCAATGCTGCTTCATAAGCTCTGCGAAGGTCTTGGCGACGAACGGCTGAATAATTTATCGTATTCGATACTTGAATATAAGGATGGTATTTGGTCTCCGCTGCTTCATAATTGTACGAGGCATCTTGAGCCGAGCCTGAAATAGAAGGAAGTCACATCATCTCTATCGATGATGTGGCTTCTTTTTTTGCGGAGACGATGCTTTCATCATGTTTTAAATGTGCGAGATTGACCCATAATGGTTATAAATGACGCTAATTCACACACAGTAAGCTTACGTAAAAGACGCGGCAAAGACAGGCAGGTTGTTCGCGTCAGGCAGAAAGGAGAGAGCGATGAATTTATCGGATATGCTAGGATACGCAGATATCCAGCAGCTCAGCAGAATTGCAGACGTATACCGCTGCGAGTGCAACGGTCATTCCAAAAACGAGTTGATTCAATCCATTCTCTCTACGGTAAGTCGAAATGATGTATTTGAAGCGCAGATCAGCACGATGAAGATGGAGGATTTGCGATTTCTTAATTCGCTTCTCTTTGAAGTGCGCAGCTCCTACAGTCTTGAGGATCTTATTGCACGCGTGCAGCAAGCGCGATTCGGCGAAACCGAAATTCGCGAGGAGGCAGCACCTCCGCCCAAATCGAAGCGTACCCGGAAAAAGGCCGAACAGGAGCCGCAGCCATTAAGTCCGCGGGACATCATCGCAAAATTCAAGCATCAGGGCTGGTTATTCAATGGCTTCAGCGGTCCGAATCGTTATTTGTTCCAAGTGCCGAACGATTTGAAGTCGCGATTTCGCGATACATTAAAACGGAAGTTCGCCGCAGAGCTGCAGTATACCGATGAACCGCCGGTATACCGTGACGAACAGATGCTCATACAGGATGATATCAGGCAGCTTCTCCATTATGCCTACCATAACGAAATCCAATTGACGCCAGACGGCTCGATGTACAAGCGCTTCAGTGTACAGCTGCTGGATCGATTCGGCGTTAGAGAGGAGCTTCCAGGGAAAGGCGAATGGCGGTTCGGCTACGGGAAACATTTCAATTATTACCCGAACCGGATGTCCTATCTATATGACTATTGCTATCACGCCAAATACATAAGCGAGCAGCAGGCAGTCTTAACGGTAACGACAATCGGGCAAGAACGGATCGTTGCAAAGCCGCCAGGCGAAGCCGAGGAGATGTACCGTTACTGGTTGAAGCTGTATAAGAGTCCAATTCCGAATTTGTTGTCATTGGTGCACTGGATCAATGCTTTGTCTGAGGAATGGGTGACGGTACAATCACTCCGTCAGGTGCTGCTGCCGTTTATTAAGCCGTATTATTATGACAGCGCGGAAATGATACTCGAGCAGCGTATTATGATGATGATGGTTCACCTCGGATTACTCAGGCTGGGTGAGCACCCGGAGCATGGAACGGTTGTGCGCATGACGAAGGCAGGAAGAGCGATTGTKGCTGGCGTTTCGCTAGCCGAGCCGATATTTTGAACGCAGCGGATGATTTGACTTTCAATTAGTGAATTGGTAGTATCTCTCTACTTGAATGTATGGGAGATGAAGGATAATGCTATTGCCTTACAAAGGGGTAATGCCGTCGTTGGAGGAGCAAGTCTATATTGCGGAAGGCGCTAAGCTGATCGGCGACGTAAGCTTAGGACGTCAGAGCACCGTATGGTTCAACGCTGTGTTGCGAGGCGATCTCGCTCCAATCCGCATTGGACATAGCTGCAATATCCAAGACGGCGTAATCGGACATGTGAATACGGATCAGCCGCTTATCCTGGACGATGAGGTGTCAGTCGGGCACGGGGCAATCATCCACGGCTGTACGATAGGCAAAGGCACTTTAATTGGAATGGGGGCAATCGTACTTAACGGCGCAGACATCGGTGAATATGCTTTAATAGGAGCCGGTTCGATTGTTACAGAGAACAAAAAAATACCACCCTATACTCTATCACTCGGATCACCCGCCAAAGTCGTAAGAGAACTAACAGATGACGATTTGCAGCGCATGAGAAGGACGATGGAGAGCTATGTGACGAAAGGTATAGAATATAGGATCTCTTAACGCCGGTTTGGAGGTGTATCCTATGGACAAAATGAAGGTAGCGTATGAAGCCATGCTCGGCCTGGCAGCTGAACTGGTGCTGGACGATGCTGTGCTCAAGTTTCAGACGAAGCAAATTCACGAGGCAATCGATAAGGCGCTGGCTGCTGGCGATGAGGATACGTTTTACCGTCTTGCTAAACAATTGAATGCATTAAAACGATAACGGCGCGAGCGTGGTCGAAGTTCCGTTGGAATCGTGAAAATAAGAAGCTTCCAAGTCCGCATATCGGGATATGATGCCCGAAGTCATGCGGAACGGAAGCTTTTTTTTGAAATCTAAGAAATTATCAATTAAACTCAGGTATGATGTTTACAAAACGAAGGCTGGGAGAGAGATTATGAAGTTTAGCGAGATCGAGAAGGAGCAATGGGAAGAGCTGCGCCCGTATTTGGACACCTGCTTGCTGCCTGTAACGGGTATGGACGGTTCAGAGCAGCCTTACGAGGCGACCGAATGGCTGGAGAGATTGCGAGATATAATGGATTTAATTGAAATACCGTTCAAGGGACGTGTAGTGACCTATCCGGCCTGCCATTATGTGACTTCATCCGGTTCATTCTCTGAAAGTGTGAACGCCATGTGCGCGGGTCTGAAGCGCTCAGGCTTCAAATATGTCGTCCTTGTGTCGGCCAATCCGGCGCTTGAACTGAGCTGCGAGCAAGCCGACCTATGGATACGACCGAATGAAGATGGGAATATTCCTGAACAGGCGTTGGTTTCTAACGAAATTCGGTTATTATGGCAATCCCAGACGGAATGATGCGACGATTGGCATTTTGTATAATAAAATCGGGTTTTGGGGAAAACTTATGGCAGACAAGGTCAAATGTGACAAAATGATAACAAATTAATGAACGGCATTTTGTTAGACGCGCAAATATCCAGCCATATTCTTGACGCTCCCTAGCACCTAGGCTATTATAAGTTATGTCCTAGTTCGTCATGTGTTTTGCCGTGCGGCAAGACGCGAGATATGGTTGGCAAAGGGGGTTAGAACAGAAGATGAGTAACCACGAACAACACGAGACCGCGCATCGACCGGTTCAGCGCAAAGAAATGTCCCGGCGTCAATTTTTGTCATATACGCTCGGCGGCACGACTGCATTTATGATGGGCGGCGCGGTATTGCCAATGGTCCGTTTTGCAGTGGACCCGCTCCTTGAGAAGAAGGGCGAAGGCACTTTTGTCAAAGTTGTTGAAGAAAGCAAAATTACAAATGAACCGCAAGAATTCAAATTCAAAATCCATCAAATCGATGGATGGTACGTGAGCGATCCTGAGCTCGCGGCATGGATTTCCAAGGATGACAACGGTACGGTATTTGCACTTTCGCCGGTGTGTAAGCATTTGGGCTGCACGATAGGCTGGAACACGAAAGGCAAAAACGAGTATGATTGTCCTTGTCATGACGCGCGTTATACGAAGGACGGCAAAAACCTTGCCGTAGCACCGAACCCGTTGGATGAATACGAAGTGAAGCTTGAGGACGGATTTGTTTATCTCGGTCCGGTCAAGCCGAACTCGCGGATGAGTTAAGGAGGGCGTATTTCAGATGTTTAAAAGTGTATACAACTGGATTGACGAACGTCTAGACATTACGCCGCTTTGGAGAGACGTTGCGGACCACGAGGTGCCCGAGCACGTTAACCCGGCTCATCATTTCTCCGCTTTCGTATACTGCTTTGGCGGTTTGACGTTCTTCATCACTGTAATTCAAATTTTGTCCGGCATGTTCCTTACCATGTATTATGTTCCGGACATTATTAATGCTTATGCCAGCGTTGACTATTTGCAGCACAAAGTTGCATTCGGACAAATCGTTCGAGGCATGCATCACTTCGGYGCAAGCTTAGTTATCGTAATGATGTTCCTACATACCCTGCGTGTATTCTTTACCGGTTCTTACAAAGCGCCGCGCGAAATGAACTGGGTAGTCGGGATGCTTATTTTCTTCATTATGTTGGGCCTCGGCTTCACAGGTTACCTGTTGCCTTGGGATAACAAAGCTTACTTCGCAACAAAAGTTGGTGTTCAGATCGCTGAATCCGTTCCGTATATCGGGCCGTATATCGCATCGTTCCTATACGGCGGCGACATCGTAGGCGCTCAGACGTTGACTCGCTTCTTCGCTATCCACGTGTTCTTCTTGCCTGGCGCATTGATCGCCATGTTGGCAGCTCACTTCTTGATGATACGGAAGMAAGGTATTTCTGGACCACTTTAAGCGAAGGGAGGATTCTATTATGGCGCATGGTCATAAGTCAGACGAGAAAGTTGTCTACGTAGGCGATTCTCGTGTTAAGAAAAGCAACCATCCGAACATACCGCCGGACTATACCTCTTACCCGGGCAAGTCGGAAGCCTTTATTCCGAACTTCCTGCTTAAAGAATGGATGGTCGGTTGCGTAGTCTTGGTCGGTTTTCTAGTGTGGACAATTGCTGAGCCGGCTCCGCTAGGTTATCCTGCGGATCCGACGAACGCTGCATTTATTCCGATGCCGGACTGGTACTTCCTGTTCCTGTATCAATTCCTTAAGTATCCTTACGTATCACAGGACTACATCGTTCTAGGTACGATGGGTATTCCAGGCGTTATGTTCGGCGCTTTGCTGCTCGCTCCTTTCCTCGATACAGGCAAGGAACGCCGCTTCTACCGCCGTCCGATCGCTTCATCGCTTATGGGTCTTACGTTGATTGCTTGTGTATACTTGACGGTCATATCGTGGGATCACTATCAGCACCAGCTCGAGATCAATGGACAAGTTCCAGAGCATATCGAGCGCGAGGAGAAAGCTCGCGAGGCTGCCGAGAAGGGCGAAGAAAGACCGAACTATACGAAGCCAACCGTGGAAGCTGCATTGGTTGACGCGAATGATCCAGCAATGGATATCGCGAAGCAAGCGCAATGTGTTTCGTGTCATGCAGCTGACCTGAAAGGCAAAGGATCTGTACCTAGCCTGGTAGGCGTAGGCGACAGGCATACGAAGGAAGAGCTTGTTGAGATCGTAACGAACGGTAAAAATAACGGAGCTATGCCTGAATTTGGCTCTAAGCTTTCTACTGAAGAGATAGATCAATTAACAACGTGGCTGTCTAAGCAGAAAGCTGCAACCGAATAACATAAGCAATAGAAAAACCTGATCGTATCATGCGGTCAGGTTTTTTTTGAAGGGAGAACAATGAACAAAATGGTATGGAACAGCTCGATTTTGCTTTATCGTCCTTTTCTATGGCTGCTCTTCTTGGTCAACCTGCTTGGAACGGTATACGGCTACATATGGTATGAAAGCCAGCTCATCTATACATCCGAAAACTTCGATTCGTGGTTATTGGTGTTCGTGCCGGACAGTCCGACTGCCAGCTTATTTTTTACGCTAGCGCTGCTTTACTTGCTATTTCCGCCAAGGAGTTCTTCGCGTCTAGTTACTGGGGGGCGTGCTATTATCGAAGCTCTTGCCGTCGTATGCTCCGTGAAATACGGTATTTGGGCAGTAGCGATGATCGTAGCAGGCGCTTGGCAAGGCGATCAACTCGAGTGGACGCATTATATGCTCATGGCATCGCATTTGGGGATGGCGGTCGAAGCTTTATTATACTTCCGCTATATGAAAGCCGGATTTGCCGCGCTGCTTGTCGGCACAGCTTGGCTGCTGCTGAATGATACGATTGATTATTCGTATGAGGTTTTCCCATGGCTCGCGGATGAGTTGGAAGACGATATTCCTGCCGTACGTGCTTTCACATATGGATTGTCGATATTCAGCTTCTTTGCAGCAATGATCGTCTGGCGCTTTAGAAAGAAGGTATAACGCTTGTCTTCCCCTCATAGAATGAAACTATGGGGGGATGTCCATGAAGATACGGATTATGATTCCATTCGTCTTATGTATCGTCATGACGATCGGTTCAGCAGGCGCAGTATGGGGGAACACAATATTTGGCCCTAGCGGCAATTCATTGATAGCAGGTTCCGAGGCGAATATGTTAGCGAGTCTGGACGAGGCGGCCGCTTCATTGTATGAAGCAGCTTATACGAATAATCGCCAAGCCGCATTTCTAAAGCTTCAGCGGTTCAATCAACTTACCAAACAAGCTTCAGTGTCTGGTTCAGGTTCACAAGCTGGTTGGGAAGCGATTAACGAGGCTGTCGCCCAGATCGAGCAGGCTTTGGTTAGAGGTGAGCCAGGTTCAGGCTGGCTAATGGCTGCGACGCGCATTAAGCTGTCTACGGATGCTTTGGTGCGTCCAGAGCATGCCTTATGGCTGCAATATGAGAGCATTCTGCTTCATGATTGGACGAGAGTTCAGCAATCATGGAAGCGGTCGACAGACGATGGCGCACTCGCAGCAAGCGCGGCTATGGATAGCTTAAACGAGCATTTGAACCGAATCGAGCTAGCTGCATCCATTCAGTTTGGCGATACCGCAATTGATGAAGCTCTTGTTCGTGCCCATTATACAAACTTGCTATTGGACGGCATTATAGACGGCGGATCGAATGGTGAACGGGTTAACAAGTCGTTGGATGCGCTAAGGGATAAGCTTGTTCAATTGTTCGATGAAGGACGTGAGACAGCTGTTTTGCCGGTCGTTGCGCCCGCCGCCTCAACGAATCCTATTAGTTGGGCGCTGTTTCTAGGGACCATTATTTGCGCAGTACTAACTTATTCGAGTTGGCGCAAATATCAACGCTCGCCGTATGGAATCAAGCCTTTGAAATAGAGCTATTCTTACTTGAATCCTTCACGTAGCACATCATGCACTTCGTTAATGATATTAATCGCACGAGGGTCGATATTGCGTATATTTGTTTCAAACGGCGGGTTTCCTGCCTTTGGACGACGCAATAGACGACCTCTTTTTGTTGTCCGGCATACGCGCCCTTCGCAGGAAGCCGCGTAAGGCAGCTGGTGAGCGACAATGTGCCTAGCAGCGTGCAGATCATTTGCGCTCGGTCATTCAATAACCGAAAAACATTGATTTTCATGAACGACTTACGTTAACATAGAAACGTATATGGATATGGGCATTTCTACAAGCCAAATCCAAGTTGCAGCTTAGTCAGAAAGGAATTAAAGACGATGTCAGATAAATCGTTGAAGGATATACAAGGTGAAGTTGACGCTTATATTTCGCAATTCAAGGAAGGATACTTCAGTCCTCTTGCGCTTATGGCAAGAATGTCTGAGGAAGTAGGCGAGCTCGCTAGAGAAATCAATCACTTCTACGGCGAGAAGCCTAAGAAGGCGGACGAGGCGGATAACTCGGTCGAAATGGAGCTCGGGGACATTTTGTTCCTGCTATCCTGCTTCGCTAATTCACTAGGCATTGATCTCACCGAGGCTCATGATAAGGTCATGCACAAGTTCGCGACGCGCGATGCTAATCGGTGGACGAAGAAAACGACCGAACTGTAAACAAGCTCCTTACATATGCTGTACCATCAACCTGTGTACAAGGAGGATGGGCGGATGGACGGAGAGGGCTGCATCAAGAAAGCTTATGAATTCATCCTTAACAGCGATTTTGAGCAAGCGATATATTGGTTTGAGCAAGCGATAGCGGTAGAGCCGGACAATGCGAGTTATTATCATAAATGCGCGATTTCTTGCTCGCGCAGCGGCAAGTGGAACAAGGCGAAGCATTATGCGGATGGCGCGTTAGCGCTTGAACCGGACAATGCAGAATTCAGATTCCACTTGCATACGATAGAATCGAAGCTGCTTCTGACTGAAGCGAAACTGCTTCTATTGAACGATCCGAATCAACCTGATAAGGCAATAGAGCTGCTTATTGAAGCAACGAGGCTGGATCCGCTCTGCTTCGAAGCCTTCTATACATTAGGTGTCGTATATGGTTCACTCGGTAGATTGGATGAAGCAGTTACTTCCGCGCGCGAGGCGTTACGGCTTGAACCCGAACATTCGTCTGCTCGGACTTTGTTCGCTGATGTAATCCGCAAACGGCGGTCGGAACGGCTAAAGAACGGCGGAACGAAACGAAAAAGGAATAGGTGATTGCGATGACGACTGAGAAAATAAAAGTGGCTGTAGTAGGCGCAAGCGGAAGAATGGGTCGGGAAGTTGTGAAAATGGTGCTGGAGGATGAGGCGCTGCAGCTCGTCGCAGCCGTCGCTCCTTCGGCCGGCCCTGTCGATGCAGGGATCTTCGCGGGCGTTCGCGAAACAGGCGTAACCGTAAGCGCAACGCTAGAAGAAGCACTGGCAAATGCCGGGGCAGATGTTCTTGTTGACTTCACGGTGCCGCATGCGGCATACAGCAATGCTAAGAAATCCATTCTTCACGGAGTTCGTCCGATTATGGGAACAACGGGGTTTACGCCGGAGCAGATCGTGGAGCTGGACGAGCTTTGTAAGGAGAAAGGCATTGGCGGCTTGATCGCGCCTAACTTCTCCATCGGTGCTATACTGATGATGAAGTTCGCCGCACAAGCTTCCAAATATATGCCGCATGTCGAAATTATCGAATATCACGGCGACCAGAAGCTGGATGCACCTTCTGGTACTTCGATCAAGACAGCGGAGCTGATCTCTCAGGTGAGACAAGAGCTTCGCCAAGGCAACCCGAAGGAAGAGGAAACGGTTGAAGGGGCTCGCGGCGGCTATTACAACGGATTCCGCATACATAGTGTCAGACTGCCGGGCGTATTCGCTCAGCAGGAGGTTATCTTCGGCGGTCATGGACAAACGCTCAAGATTCGCCACGATTCTTATGACCGCGCCGGTTATATGCCGGGTGTTAATCTCGCGGTGAAGAAGGTTATGAATTACAGCGGGATGGTCTACGGCTTCGAACATATTATGGATTAATGAGCTTGCGCAGCGGGAGAGGGGAAAGGCATGTTAAAGATCGCATTTATCGCACATGATCGCAAGAAGGAAGAAATGGTTAATTTCGTTATCGCTTATGAGCATGTATTTGTTCCTCATCAATTGTATTCGACCGGCACGACCGGCACTCGCATTATGGAGCAGACGAAGCTTAACATACATCGCTTCAGATCGGGTCCGCTTGGCGGCGACCAGCAGATTGGCGCTCTCGTTGCGGATAATGAAATGGATTTGATTATTTTCTTACGCGACCCGTTAATGGCGCAGCCGCATGAGCCGGACATTATTGCTTTGCTTCGTCTATGCGATGTTCAAGGCATTCCGGTAGCGACGAATATCGCAACAGCCGAGCTGCTTGTGAAGGCGCTGGAACGCGGCGACTTTGCTTGGAGAGAGCTTGTACATAAATACAAGCCGGAGGAAACAAAATGAACGTGAGGACTGCGCAATCGGAGTCATTGGACATACTCGTATTCGGCGCTCATGCCGATGATGCGGAGATTGGGATGGGCGGCACAATCGCGAAGCATGTGCGTGCCGGTCATCGTGTAGGCGTATGTGATTTGACTTTTGCGGAAATGTCCTCAAACGGCACCGTAGAGCTGAGGCAGCAAGAAGCTGCCGCTGCTTCTGCGGTGCTTGGTCTATCCGCAAGAACGAATCTTGGCATGCCTGATCGAGGACTGGAAGGCACGAAGGAGCAGATCGAGCGTATTGTTGCGGAAATTCGTTATTTCCGTCCTCGAATCGTGTTCGCGCCGTATTGGGTAGATCGCCATCCGGATCATGTGAATTGCAGCAGGCTTATCGAGGAAGCGGTATTCAACGCCAAACTTCGTCGATATATGCCGGAGCTTCCTCACGTTCAAGTCGAACAATTCATTTATTATTATATAAAYGATGTCGAGCAGGTATCGCTTGTCGTGGATGTAAGCGAGCATTATGACGTGAAGCGTCAATCGATGCTTGCCTATCGCTCGCAATTCAGTCAAGCCTCTGCGGGCGAGGACCGTGTGTCGACCCCGCTGACGAATAGTTATGTTGAACGGGTTGAAGCGAGAGATGCTTTGCTTGGACAAGCCCGCGGCTGGGCCTATGCCGAAGGGTTCGCGATTAAGCGCCCGCATGCTGTAACGTTATTTTAGGATTTTAGACAAATCGTACAGCTCTTGTCGAATACATTAAACAGATAGACGCTTGCACAGGAGGTGCGACAATAGTGGCGAAGAAACTGAAGATCGGCATTACCTGCTACCCTACGCTTGGCGGATCAGGTGTTGTTGCCACAGAGCTCGGCAAACTGCTTGCCGAACGCGGCCATGAGATTCATTTTATTACACATAGCATTCCGTTCCGAT
>NZ_JBFRGE010000121.1:0-11986 GCF_052115185.1 Paenibacillus sp. 2TAB19
ATGAAATCCTGCGAATTCATGAGTCTGAGTGAGGAAATTGAATCATTTCGAGGGAGCGTAATGATATTTTTAAAAATCTTTAATGCCTATAAAAAATACATTTCTTCTCCAAAGTTCTTTAACTGACTTCCCATAGACTTTAAATCAAATCGTATTTGAAGAGGAATATTTCCCTTCCATGCTCCAACATGAATATGGGGATGTCAAGAATAACCGTTGTTACCTACTTTTGCGACTATATCACCTGCCTTAACGGCATCGCCTTCCTTTACGCTCAAATYCATTACATGAGCAAAACAAATTCTTACATCGTCATGTCCTAAAAATCTAATGCTGCTTGCTCTAGAGTGCTGTATATTTCCTAGTGTATTAGTAACTGGGTTAATATGAATAGATTCTACAATTCCATCATAAGGAGCAAGAACGTCAGCACCCCATCCGTACCAATCCTCATTGTTACGTCCATCATTCCTATACTTTCTCATCCATCCATCAACAAACTTTTCAATTACACAATCACAACCTAATGCATCTCCAATATGAGGTAATTGGCCGTCTGGATGTTCAGATACAGTAAATGCATGATTGTAAACTGGATGAATAGTAACCACTTCGATTGAGGTCATATTCATATGTCCACCTCCTCCTTATTCCTTGCTTCTAGCATAAAGTTTTCTACAAACGCTTGCTAATATCCTTTATTTGGTATTAAGCTAATCTGCCCGTTCGTATTATGAGATCAACCATTTCTTTCTGGTTGATCCTTTTTGCATTAGCTTCGAGGATTAGAGTAGCCGGGTCGAACGTACCTGCCMGTGGGACTTGATCCCRAGCGCTATAATGTTCACCCCTACTTGTCATGACCATGATTGAGGCTGGTTGGGACATAGATCCCGTATCACATGCGATGCTGTGGAGCGACAAGGAGGTTCATAGGGGCTACCGGTAAATTTACTTCAAGGAGAGATAACATGAACCCTGTTATAGGGCTAGACATATCTAAAGAAGAAAGCCACGGACAAGCTTTTTTAAATCGAGGAAAGCCATACCGAGGGATATTCCATTTCGAACATACAYGGGATGGTCTCGAGATTTTGCTTCAAGTTATTCATGACATCGAACATGAATCAGGTCATCGGCCTACATTGATTCTGGAAGCAACCGGKCACTATCAAAGCCCTGTTGTTCAATTTCTAGAGGAGCATCACTATCTATTTATCGTTATCAATCCGCTTATTTCTAACCGGCTTCGAAAAACCAATCTTCGTAAAGTGAAAACGGATGCTGCTGATGCTTATCTTCTGGGCGAGCTTTCTTTCACTTCTAAATTCCCATCCATTTTCAATCGCATATCTAATTAAACTTTCACAATTACTTGGCTTATGCGGAATGAAGTGCCAGCTACCTTGCCATGTAAATAACACTTCAAAATATGAGGTTTTTGATGAATAGACCTTAAAATTCACAAATTTATTACTAGGAATCTCGTTAATAACGCAGTGGAATTGAGAACCATCTATCCTTATCTTTTTAGTTCTTTTGCAGAACGTCTTCCCCATTAATATGCCTCCTGAATTTTTCCAGTATGACGAGTCATTCTGTTACTTTTACTTTGAAAGTATAGACATATTGAAATTAACCTGCCCTCTAGCTCAATGAAAAATGGAGCATCTGTCCGATCGCAATCTGCTCCATGTTGTATTCAGCTAAAGTTCCCCGTTAGCGGAATAGCCAAGAAAAGCTGTCTGTTCACACAGTCAGCTTTTTGTCTGATTCAACTTTTATTTCTCGAATGTACAACAAATAATACTTCATTCCTTTATTACAAGATCATTCTCTTCACACCATTCAATAACTAATTCCTTAACCTTTTTTTCTTTGAATTCATACCATTGCTTTTCGACGTTATGTACTCCGATCCTGTCTTTAAATCTTCTAAATGCTCCTTTTCCTTGAATAACTCCAAACAATTCTTCTCGAACCTTTGCTTCGCTTAATGTCCCAATAAATTCTTCTACTATTTCATATTCATGGTACTCGTTTTTTAATGTGAAATCGATATAAACCTCGTCCTCATCCTCTATAATTTTCATTGCTTGTTMAATGTTCTCTCTTTGCCAATCTGGATAGTTTTCAAGTGCCTCTTCATCTTCTGCTGCTCTAATCTCTTCTCTCGATAACATTATAACTTCTCCTGTCTGGGTGTTGATATATGAAACGTTCTCATCCATTTGAAATTCAATTTCATTAATTAAATCATCTAATTGTACCGCTGCTTTATTCTTCATTTCATACCTGTCCTTTCATTGATATCCCTTTTGCAATAAAGTTTAATCAAAATACCTGAATAAATCAAAGAGGAGCTGCTTTAGAAAATGCAACTCCTCCTCAACTATCGTTCCCAATTAGTTCAATCTAGATTGATGTGAATCTTGTTCATTGCGAGCCAATCGAGAGTTTAAACCGAAGATTTTMCCAAAAACGGTTGATGTGCTCAAAATATGTCTCACGCCTTCCGAACAGAGGGCGAGTAAAATACGTCAGCATGCATATGCTGAATTTTGTCCCAGTTACCGGGATTGGTCGTGTCTGGAGTGCGGTGCTCCAGAATGGCCTGATATAGGTCGGTTTTTTGTTCTAAATGGGCAACGTGCCGTTTGGCTTCTTCAAGCTGAACGAGTGCCGCTTCTTTATGCTCCATTATAAGTGCGAAGCGTTGCGGAATGGTCGAATCCCCTTCGAGACAGAGATCGATATACTTTTTAATCAATTCAATCGGCATCCCGGATTGCTTGAGGCATTTCACGCCATGCAGCCAGTTGATTGATTCGTCGTTGAACATCCGAATGTTGTTTTGATTACGCTGTACGCTTGGCACCAGGCCTTTATCCGTGTAAAAGCGCACGGCGTGCTGGGTGAGTCCCGTTATTTGGGCGGCTTCATTGACCGTATACATGTTCAAATCCTCCTTGGAAAATAAAGTTGTGAAGACGGCTTGACTTCGTGTAACACGAAGGTTCTAAGCTTATTGTAATGCAATTCAGCCGTAAGTGGGTGCCCGATTCCCGGGATATGCGCTGTTTGCTATTATACATTTAAATACTAGGAGGAGTTAAAATGCAGAACGTAACATTGACCAACGGAGTGAAAATGCCGATTATCGGCTTCGGTGTCTACCAGGTTCCCGATGCTGAAGAATGCGAGAACGTGGTATATGAAGCGCTGATGGCCGGTTACCGCCTGATCGACACCGCCGCCGGTTATCTGAACGAGGAAGCGGTCGGACGCGCGATCAAGCGCAGCGGCGTACCGCGTGAGGAGCTGTTCATCACGACCAAGCTCTGGGTTCAAGATACTGGATACGAGAGTGCCAAGCTGGCGTTTGCCAAATCCTTGAAGAAGCTACAGCTCGACTATCTTGATCTATACCTTATACACCAGCCGTTCGGCGATTACTATAGCGCTTGGCGTGCGATGGAAGACCTATACCGCGAAGGCAAGATCAAGGCGATCGGTGTCAGCAACTTCCTGCCCGACCGTCTGATGGACCTCATTGTGCATAACGAAATCGTACCCGCCGTCAACCAGATTGAAACGCACCCGTTCTACCAGCAGATCGAGAGTGCCGCTTTTATGAAAGAGCAGGGAGTGCAGCACCAGTCGTGGGCGCCGTTCGCTGAAGGCAAGGGCAACATGTTCGGCAACGAAGTGCTGGCCTCGATAGCAGAAAAACACAATAAGTCCGTCGCCCAGGTCGTGCTGCGCTGGCTTGTTCAGCGTGAAGTCGTTGTTATTCCAAAATCGGTGAGAAAAGAGCGAATCGTCGAAAACTTCGACATTTTCAATTTTGAGTTGAGCGCAGACGATATGCAACAGTTTGCCACCCTCGATACGCGGGAAAGTCTTTTCTTATCCTACCACGATCCGAAATTCGCCAAGATGCTGGGCACCTTGAAAGTCGATCTGTAACCCTTGATCGAACCGCAAACTCATCAGGCGTTTACACTCATCTATTAAAAAGGACAGGGCACCCCTGTCCTTCTTTTACTTGAATTGGAAATGCTAAGAATAGCAAAACTGCAGCTAGTAGTGTAACGAAATCTATCTAAGCAGGTAGCACAGAATCACAAAGATCTCCTGAACTATCCTGCCCGTTAGCGTAATGGCATGGTATTCCGATAAAAGAAACAGCCGTCATCGGCTGTTTCTACACATTGAACCGTTTATCCTGTTGCACTGCTTCCACCCCTTCTTGAATCCAATCCGGATCCCCAGACTTTAAGCCCTCTAACAGATAGCGGACCTGATCGAACGTGACGAACAAGGAGATTTTTCGAATGCGGGCGTCCAGATCAACCTCGCCTCTGCAAGCCATCACTTGCCGGGTAAACGCCTTCCCGCAATCCTCAAGTAAATACAAGTAATCGTAATCGGGATCGCTTATCTTGGCGTCGCCGAAGTCTATAATACCCGTTAATTCGGTCTGATGCGCATCCGTTAAAAAGTGATCCGGCGACAAATCAGCGTGTATCAGCGTCGGCGTATAATGGGTACATGTCGTATCCTCCAAATAGGATTGAAAGCGCTGGGTGAGATAGTCACGTGAAGACGTTTCAAGATGCGGAAAAACCTGCCTCTTTGCAACCTCCTTCAACAAATGAACGTCATTCGTGAGGTTATGGACGGGAACTCCAGCCTGAATTGCCGTTTCAACCGGACATGCGTTCAGGGCATCCATGAAATCAGCGAGTTGTATAGCCAGTCGTTCCCTTGCGTTTTCAGAGAGAGAGGCTATTCCGTCTTCCCCCAGAATCTCCCCTTCCACTTTCCGATAGCCTGCAAAGGGACGTCCATCCTCCTCTGTTCCTATATATACAAACTCCGGAATCCCGACCTTAACACGCGCGGCCAACAGTGGCAGTAATTGTATTTCTTTGTTCAGTTCATTTGCCCCTTGTTGACTCTTTGGAAAGCGGAATACCCATTCTCCGTTGACGAGTATCGCTATATTTCGAAAACCTTCGCCAAGCGACTCCACGGTTTGAATGATCAAATCTGGGAATTGGTTCGCTATCAGTGCGGAATAGCGGCGTTCCTGTTCTTTCATTTGGGCAACTCCTCATATGATGATGTAATTATTTTAGCTTTCTTCCGTGCCTTAAATCCTGCAGTTGGGCATATAGTCCAGCAACTAGATCCATCCATACTTCAAATTGAATTGATAATGAGTCGGTGCCATTTAAATAAGTACATTTTCGTACGTTTATAATACCAGACTTGCAGGATGACTGACCAAATATTGTTCTGCCAGATAAACAGAAAACAAGATGGGGATTGATATTTCTACCTTCTCAATAAAGGTCGATATATTCAAGATTAAGTGCCAGAAGTAGAGTATAGAAGGAGTAGTTGAAATATATTCCAAGAGAAACTTATTGACTCATTTGATGACGTTTGGTCAATTATGCAATGAAACAAGCACTCATCAATTACAATTTTCTTTTCTTCCTTGGTGAATAGCTTCATTGATTGCTATCCTTATGCGATACAATTTTCCTGCCTCATGCTCAACGAAAAAGAAAAACTGATCAGTCTGGCCGGCTGTTGGGTATGCTTATTCAATTAACCTATCGTTAGCTTAATCCATGGTCCTCATCTATTATCCATGAGAACTCTTTTGAAATGGAAATAGCAACGCCAGTTATGGCGTGTTCTAGAATGTCACTAATGGACCTCGGCAAATCTATTTCAATTAGGTTTACTTCTTCAAAACCATCTAGTGTATAAATCGCGTAGCTACCATCTAATTCAGCGGGGATACCTCTCACCCTGATTGGGTCTCCGTGGAGTTCTTTGTAAAATGTTAGATGACTAACTTTCTCATAACCCAGATGACAAGTTAAATAATGTTCCAAATTCTTTGACGTTACTTTTTTCGTGTAATCATCAGAATGGATGCTTATATAGTCATACATCAATCTCACCTCTCTCTGTATGTCTATTCGTAATAAGCCAATGAATGTCCTTCAAGAAGCAACTGCTCATTAACGTATACTGCCATTTAGCTTAATGAATAAGGAGCAGCTGCCGCGGCAAACTGCTCCTTATTGAATTTCGCTATCGTCTCCCGTTAGCGTAACGGATCGTTATATAATATTGAAATCAGAAAACAAAAAGATTCCGCACAGGCGCGGAATCTTGTAACGAGCGTCCAACGGCTCGCGATATTTATGTTCTTGCGTGTTCTTCATTAATAAATAAATATTTGATACAATACAACCCACTAATCCCGACCAAGCTATATACGATGCGGCTTATCATTGAGGATTCACGATGAGAATCGCCTCCTAACAATGCGCTGACAAGGTCCCACTCAAATAAACCGACAAGAAGCCAATTTAAAGCCCCGACAATCACTAGTGCCATTGCAACTTTACCCATATTTTACCCCTTTTGCAGTTAATATCTTACATTGATTAATATGCGATTCTTTTCCGACAGTTATACCTAGGGCTTAATAATTTCTAACTCTGGTTGGTTTTTTTAACGCCTAAAAAATAACCCGCTAGCACTAAGCTAAACGAGTTAATTTTTGTAATTTTAGGATCGACTATACCTCTTCTAACAACAAACCGAATTCCATTTTAATTAAACACTAACTGTTTCTGGTCTCTTGATAAGTAAAGGAGGCGGAACTAGCCAACCTTTATCCTTAAGCATTCTAAGCGTTTTACCACCAAGTACCGTTTTTGCAGCAGCATATTTTGCAAATAATGCACCAATATCTTCGCGAATACACATTGCCATTGCTTGAGTGCTAGCAACAACACCTGTTGCTGTGTCGGCAGATATCGCAGCGGCAATTTCTTGATCCGCTAAACGAGCACCCACAGGGATATCTTCAAGATTTGCTTTTGGTCTGTCAGCCATTATTGGAGCAGGAGCGATACCATTCGCATTTAGTATTTCATCCAGTTCTTTTATTTCTTGTTTTGCTTGATCAATGTAGTCCTCAATCAACTTCCTTAGGTCTTTGTCACCTGCATGGTTTAAATAGGCTTGATAAAAAGAAACTGCTCCTTTAGCTGTAGTAGAAGCCGCCCAAACACTGGATACTTCACCTAAATGCATTGGCTCATCTTTTGGATTACCGCTTAAGATTCCCACGAAAAAGTTGCCTCCTTTGATGTCAAATCAGATTTATTTTGTCCATCATCTAACTCAATCTTACATTACAAACGCATACTAATTTTTCCAGATAAGATCAGCTTCGTTGTTCCCTGTATCGAATTACGATATTAACAAATATCCGGAATGCCGCAAATATGTCGATATGGGCTACCAAAACAAGCAGTTTAACTTCCGATTGGATCCGACGCGCATTGGCGAGATCTTCCAAGGCGAGAGCCCGAGCCGTAACAGTGGACCATTATCGGTCGTCGACCCGCCAAAAGGATTTCCGGTTTCGCAGATGCCCGATTTCGTRGCCAGTTCAAGAATGTCATTWCTTTTCGACCTCATTCTCTGAACTTATCAATACTTGATGTATTCGCGAATCGATTAAGCAATCCTGCCCTTTAGCTTAACTGATCCAATGATCGGCTACCGCTGTGTTTATTGAGCTAAAGTTCTCCGTTAGTTTAAGTACATTGTTTCACAAACCCGTTAAATCGTCCAACGAGTAAAATGTTCTGTTCTTATGTTCATTTATTTTAGTCTTATTCACCTACCATGCCGTCACCATCACGATCATCCATATATTTGTACAGCCAGTGTTATATTTAGGTTAGGTAAGTTAAACAGTTGAAATTAAAAGAACCACACATATTAGACATGTCTAAGATGTATGGTCCAATTTTATTTTTCTTCAACTAAAGTTCGCCGTTAGTTCAACTATTTATATTCGATCTTCTATTTTTGGACGTGGGTGAAAACTCAAAGAATCATCAATGCCATTACCATCTAAGTTCAAAACAAAATGATACTCGCCAATAACTACTTTATCCAAAGATACATTCAAAGTAGTTGTAACGAATCTTATTGGCTCATCAAAACGATAATTTACTACTAAGGCAATTTTCTTTTTAGATAAAACTACAGATGTGAGATCAAGGGTCTCAAAAGCTTCTTTGACTTCAGCAGGTTCTTCCTCTAGCCATGAATTTACATAGATCCAGAAGCCATCAACCGCTCTTTCAAAACATTTATGTTTTTCTGCAAAAAACTCTAATTCTTTAGTATCCAAATTCGCTCCTCCAGGTGATGGCTGGCGCCGCATACTTTTATTCAACTATCGTCTCCCGTTAGTTGAGAACAACGACAGCCGATTTGTTGCCGTTGTTCAGACTACGAGGTGAATAATCTAATATTAATTTTGTCTTTCTTAGTCATAGAATTTTCTAAGACTGAGCTAACTTCTGAAATTAAACTAGCAATATACTTTTCCCCATTTGGAGTAAGGACAACATAAAAACCTCTCTTATCTTCTTCAAACACACTGCGGTCCACAGGCTGGAATGAATGATTTTCGAGTCTGATGATTAGGCGGGAAAGCGCGCTTTGGCTTAAACCAATCATTTTTGATGCAGTGGCTAGACGAAGTTTTTTGTCTCCGGTTTGATAAAGAAACATAAGCAAATAGAACTCTTTTAAGCTGAGTTGATATTTATCTTGAAGTATATGTTCTAAAGCATTGTTAATCCGATCATGGTATTTAGAGAAATTGACCCAGTCATGAATCAGATGTTCCGAATGACTCAAAGTTATCGCCCTTTCATTACTATAAGTGTATTCAACAACACATATAGTTTACCTTAACCCAAACTGATGTCAAAAGATCATCTATTTTCAGCGAATTCCTCTTGCATATTGAAAGGGAGATTCAACTTTGCCTTCTATCGATTTGATTGAATGTAAAGCCCAATAAGGATCGTTTAACATTCCTCGCGCCACTGCCACAAGATCCGCATCTTCGTTTGTTATAGTTGCTTGAGCCAGTGAAGCATTTTCAAGCTTACCTACTGCGATAACAGGTAGGTCCAGTACTTCTCTAAATTTTCGTGCAAAGGGTACCTGATAACCTGGTGTATTTAAAGGCTTCAATATTCCTGGTATCCCTTCACCTCCGCTGGAAACATGAAATATGTCTACTCAAGCTGCTTTGAACTTCTCACTCATTTTAAGTGCATATTCAATATCATATCCACCATCAATGTATTCAATTGCAGAAATTCTCATGATCAGTGGAATATGCTCAGGAATAACGCTTTTGACGGCTTTAATGACCTCAACACCAAATTTAGATAAGTCTTTGCCATAAGCGTCTTCCCTACGATTAATACTTGGTGACATGAACTGGTGAAGTAAATAGCCATGAGCACCATGAAGTTCGATGGTGTCAAACCCTGCTTCTACTGCACGCCTTGCTGCATTCTTAAATTGACAAATGACTCGATCAATTTCTTCAAGTGAGAGAGCACGGGGAAGCTTTAATTCTCCATATTTCGTCTCTTCAGGAAGCGCTCCTCCTAGAACAGTGGATGGCCCTACAGGTACATTCGCATCCTCTGCTTTTCTTCCAGCATGTCCAATCTGGATGCCAATCTTAGCCCCATGTTTTTTGACTTCCGTAACAATACGCTTAAAAGCTGGTATTTGTTCATCGGACCACAAACCAAGATCTCCATCAGTAATTCGTCCATCTGGATCGACTCCAGTCATCTCAACAATAATTAATCCTGTCCCCCCAACAGCCCTGGAAACATAATGTACAAAATGCCAATCATTCGGTACACCATCTTTAAGGTCAACCGAATATTGACACATCGGAGCCATCACAATTCGATTTTTAAGTTCGAGACCTTTCAAATTGTATGGTGTTGATAATTTATTCATATTTGAAACCTCCATTTAATTTGTGTGCGCATGCAAATAATATCATTGAAAATTTCACTTTGTCAAATAGTCGATAGTCGAATTTTAGAATTCTGAATTACATATCGAAATTGTTGAGATTATTAAATGAACTGGTCTTAATATAACCCCAAAACGATTACACTATGCTGCCCGTTAGGATTCCTGTAGAGCGTTAATTTTGCGCTTTGCATAAAAACGAGCGACTCCGGTACGATGGTGTAGTCACGGGTCATAGCCCTTTAGCCATCTTAAGGAGGTCGCTCTATCTTGAATTTTAAAGCTCAAGCCAAACAAAATCAACTGCTCGAACGCATTTCAACCCAGCACCTTGTCGTCGGCATCGACATCGCCCAGCAATCCCATGTTGCTCGCGCTGTCAACTTCCGTGGAATCACGCTCGGCACTCCGCTTCACTTCTTCAATAACGAGGCCGGCTTTAGCCAACTGCTGCAGTGGATGAAAGATTTGCAGGAAACGCACCAACTAAACGACACCATCATCGGTATGGAACCAACTGGCCACTACTGGCTCGGCCTCGCTTCCTGGCTCAGAGACCGGAGCTTCGAGGTCGTGTTGGTAAACCCTCATCTTGTCAAAAAGAACAAGGAAAACCGCGATAATACTCCCTCCAAAAGCGACATCAAGGATGCCTTGGTTATCGCCGACATGGTGAAAAACGGCTACTACACGGTCATTAAAGAAACCAGTGAAGTGTTCATAGAACTTCGAGTGCTCATGGCGAACCGGGAGACAATCGTCCATCGTCTTGTCAGCGTCAAGAACCAGATCCATCACTGGGTGGACATTGTGTTTCCAGAGCTGAGACAGGTATACAAGCACCTCATTGGCTCCGGGTCCTCGCTACACTGCGTCTCTTTCCAACACCTGCTGAGCTTCAAAAGCTCACCGTTCGCCAGATAATCGACGGTTGGAAAACAGTCATGAAACGGCACAGCGGTGAACCAAGAGCTGGTGAACTACTGGCGCTGGCAACTCGCTCGGTCGGCGCAAAGCATGCCGAGAAAGCCTATAAGCTTCATATACAACAGTTGCTGGCCGAATATGATCTGGCTATGGAGCAGCTAAAGGTAATCGAGGATGAAGTGGCGACTGCTCTGGCCCGTATTCCACTGGCCAAGCCGCTGCTCGCAATGAAGGGGATGAGCATCTTGTCTGTCACCGGCATTCTAGGTGAAGCTGGCGATCTCAGCGGCTATGCTCATGGCAATGCGTTGTTGCGGCATGCCGGCCTCAACCTAGCTGAAGCAAGCTCAGGCAAGTGGAAGGGCCAGATGTCCATTAGCAAACGTGGCCGACCAAGACTTCGACATGCCCTGTTCATGGCAACCATGGCCCTCATTATGAATGATGAAGCGTTTAAACGACAGCACGAAGTGAATGTAAAGACGAAAGGCATGAAGCCAATGCGCTCAGTGATGAAACTTTGCGGTAAGCTGGCTCGTATTCTGGTTGCCATAACTCGCAGCGGAGAGGCTTACGAACCGGATCGATCTCTTACTATGAAGCAGGTTGCTTAATCGCTTCTCGCTCARCACAAAAACTGGCTTATTCGCAGGATTTCAAGATTGCACGGAGTACCRGATTGCATTAAACAAAAGGGCATCGACCCGTACCGTTAGGATTACCGGCCTCCACCCTCTGGATAGGCGTAACGAAGGAATGAAAGGGCATCGACCCGTCGAGAAATGGGAGTGAAAACCTCCGGAGGTACGTGGAGCAGCGTGCAGCAGACCAACAAAAAAGGAGCGAAAACTCGCCCCTTCTGTTCCCGCATGCTCGCCGGTTGCCCATATAGACGGCTCTCGTCCCATTCAATCCGGCTTACGATTCATCCTCTGGAGAAATCCTGCGAATAAGCGAGCATTCGTGAGAAAACTGCATCGTACCGAGGTAGCTTAATAAATCGTGCATTTTTCGGGATCACAGGGCTGTAAAGAAGTTCTTGTCCTAATACGGCTTTGTATAGAAGTTCTTGTCTTGAGCTGGCGACAAGAACTTCTATACAAAAAACAAAAAAGCTGCAGTTTATGCGACCTCCGTTGTACAGATG
>NZ_JBFRGE010000122.1:0-11902 GCF_052115185.1 Paenibacillus sp. 2TAB19
GGTCATTTAAGAGAACATCTGTGGTTCAAAGGAAGGTTTCATGATTCGTATTTGTTCTCCATTTTAAAAAATGAATTCGGTTCTTAGTCGTTCATCACATGGAAAAGGCAGAAAAAAATATTAACGGAAATTAGAGGGTGAATGGAATGAGCAGCGAGTACATCACATTAAATAGAATTCCTACATTGGCAGAATATAAAGCGCTATGTGTTTCGGTTGGCTGGGAAGAGTACATGAACTTTGCTGTGGCAGAAGACTCATTAAAACAATCCTTATTCGGTGTTGTCATTCAATATGAGGATGAGATCGTTGGGATGGGGAGAGTAGTAGGAGACGGCAAAATCTACTTCTACATTCAAGATATTGCTGTCAAACCCGAGCATCAGGGCAAGGGGATCGGTAATAAAATAATGGCTGCTATCCAACAGTTTCTCAAGGAAAATGCACCGGATAAATCATTTTTTGGCTTGTTTGCGGCTAGCGGAAAAGAGTCGTTTTACAATAAATTCGGGATCAATAAGCATGATGGCATGACGGGCATGTTCGGAGTCGTTCATGGCGGCGAACTGATGTGAAAGGAAGTGAAGCCAATGCAGAATCGATTAAGAAACGTGGATTGGATGGTAAAGAGCCAGGTTGTGGATTCACTGTTAGACGATAGCAGCTCGATTACTTTCGTACCCTTGGATGCTGGTCTTGAAGCAGAAGTAACAAAGATTTGTTCGAGTGAATCTAACTATGTCCTAAAGGTATGGAATCGATCCTCGAAGCCAAATGTAGGCAATCAGTATAGGCTGTTAGAGGCACTGCGTAATCAAGGATTGTCGGTCTCTCAACCTATTGGCTGGGGCATCGATAAAGAGATGAATCAGGTATTATTGACGAGTTATGATGGGACTCCCGTTAGGAAAGTGAATCAATCATCTCTCAAAAAACTTGCCAAAATATTAACCGGCATACATAGCTATCCTTTAGATCAAATGGATTCTTCCATACTTCTGAGGCATGATTTTGTCGGTTATTTTTACCCGTCGGTAGAAGAACATTTGGATATTAAGGATGTACTGCTTACACTCTTGGAAAAGAGTGACATCAAACAGAATACCATCATTCACGGTGATTATAACTTAGGCAATATACTCGATAATGAGGGTAAATATACGATTATTGATTGGACCAATGGCCAGCTCGGTGACCCAAGATACGATATGGCGTGGTCTATTATTTTAATAAGGATTTATGTGGGGGAGAGGTATGGCTCAGTCTTTCAATCGGCCTGTCTTGCTGAAAGTCATTACACCAAAGAAGAGCTGGAGCTGTTCGAGGCCATTGCTTGCCTGAGGTGGGTGTTGCTTAATCGGATTGCCGATCTTCCTAGAGGGAAGGATACGATTGTAAGGGCGAGGAGCATTTTGAAGAACAGTGAGTACTTAGATGAAAGCTTGCTAGCGAATTTATGATAGTGAGGTGTCCCATGACTATGAGGATTCGAACGGAAAATCAGGCTGACTATGCTCAGGTGCACCAAGTTCGGATAAAACAAATATGATGATACGTTTAGGAGTGATCCTATGGAAGTTTCACTAGAAATGATTGGGGAAGACGGCTTGGCTGCGCTCAATAAGCTCGTCGAATTGGCTGCTTATGATTTGTCTGAACTAAGCGGCAGCGACATTCATGAGAACGGTATGTTCGTGATGGACTTTGATTCGAGAAATTGGTTTGAAGATAGCAACATGGATTTATATTTTATTAGATATGATGGGAAAATTACAGGCTTCGCCGTGGTTAGAATAATTCCGGAGGAAGAAATCAATTATTTCAATCATTTTTTTGTTTTGCGAAAATATCGAAATAAGAAAATAGGCAAGGATGCGGCTATTAAAGTATTTAATCGTTACTTAGGTAAATGGCGAGTAAGTCAATTCGATTGGAATTTGCCTGCGCAGCAGTTTTGGAGAAAAACGCTTAAAGAGTACATCGGCGATAACTATGTGGAGACAAGAAGAAAAGACAATAAAGGCCCAATGCAGGAGTTTGAGAGGGAGACAATCAAATGACTACGACTATCTACATGGTCAGACATGCTGAATCACCGTATGAGGAAGGCAGCGAAAGGACCCGAGGGCTTTCGGTTGATGGAAAGAGGAAAGCCGGGCAAGCTTCAGAGTTGTTAATTAATGAAGGAATCAGCCTAATCTTGTCCAGTCCGTATGCCAGGGCCAGTCTCACGGTCGAGGGATTAGCTCATATACTTAATTTGGATATTATCGAGATTGAAGATTTGAGAGAGCGGTGTTTCGCAGACGATGATTATAAGATTTTGGATGAGGAATTCGTGCCGGTAGTACGGCGAATGTTTGAAGATCCAAATTATGCGCTGCCTGGCGGAGAATCGAATCTGGTATGTCAGAATAGGGCAGTTGCAGTACTGAAGAACATTTTGGAACAACATAATGGCAGCAAAATTGCGATTGGAACTCACGGTAACGTGATGACACTGATGATGGGGTATTTTGACCCGTATTATGGATTTGAGTTTTGGATGCGAACCGACAAGCCCGATGTATACAAGCTTGAGTTCGAAGGATTGGAATTAAAAGCAGTATTTCGACTATGGGATGTTCAAAAAGTGTGATTTGGTGATTTAGACGAGTACCTGCAGAAGGGCGGCTATTATGCATAAGAGGAAAAATAATTTAGTAACTTATTTAATTGTTGTGCTTATCATTTTGATTTTGGTCATTGCGGCATTGTTTAATAAACCGGATGCCAATGAATCGGCCAACAATGTCGTGCTCCTTACGTTGTCTGAACAGGATGAGCCTATTGTTTGGAACAATCTCAAACTAAGTGTCGGGCAGCAGGAGGGTCCTGGAGATTATGTTAGCATTCCTAATCATTCGGAGATAACAGCCACAGAATCGATTACCTTGCCGGCAGGGGAGGCTACAATGATTCGATTCGTACATGGTGGATCGGCTGTGAATCCAGTACCGGACGTCGTTATGTATTGGATTTATATCCAAAGGCCGATTCAGGGCAAGCCGGATATGATGAGAACCTATTACCTCGAGGGACAAGTGGTAGGTGACAATGAACAGCAGGCAAGAGAACAATTTGTTCAATTCGCACAATCTTGGGAAGTTGATTAGCGAAATAATTGTTAATGATATTCGCCTTTGAATGGGTTACAATTCCATTTGAGGGCTGTTTTTATTTATCTGAAAAGGGCGATATTGGATGCAGTTCTAGGAGGATGGGATACCATGAAAGCTACATTAACGAAAGCCGATCTTGAGTCGCCACAGCTTAGTTGGAAGTGTATTGAACCTATGCTGCTCTCTGTTCGGGCAAAGGATTTGGCGACTAAAGCGGCAGTGTATAACGAGTTGAACGAGGGCCAGCGTGCGCTATTTTTGTTTTACGCGTTTCATAACCATGTTCATTCTGTCGCGGAATTTTATTGGTTCACGGCTTATTCTATGATTGAACTGAGATCTTGGGACGGACTTAAAAATGGTTTGCAGTATCTAAACAATGAGGATTTAGTAGGTTTACTGGAGCGTATAGAGCATCTGATTATAAGCACGAACAAGACTGGTGAGCAAGGACGCATGGTCTCTCCGACTGATGTAGAGGAAGACAAGGTGTTGTTCCAAAGAGTGGAGGAGCTGTACGTCGAATATAAGTCGGCTGCTCCAAAAGCAATTGCTAAGATGAACGAAATAATACGTTACAACACGGTTGACTATATAGAGTTAGAAAACGATTAGCTTAAATAGAAAAGGGGATGGCAACATTGATTACTTATTTAGTGAACAAGTCGCTTCAGGCTTCGGAGGTTGCAGAAGTATTTAAATCATCAGGGATTAAAAGACCGCACGAGGACTTGGAACGAATCCAAAGAATGATAGACAACGCCGATATTACGATTAGCGCATGGGACGATGATAAGCTGATTGGAATCGCGCGGGCACTGACGGATTACTCTTATTGCTGCTATCTGTCCGATCTAGCTGTAGATCTGAACTATCAACATCAAGGAATCGGTAAGGCTTTAGTTCAAAAACTGCAAGAGGTTTTAGGTGATGAGACCTCGCTTGTATTGCTTTCCGCGCCAGGAGCGGTAGATTTCTATCCTCGAATCGGTTTCGAAAAGTCAGAAAGAGCTTTTGTAATCGCTAGAAAGAAATAAGCCTAATAAAAGGAGCATATATCGATGAAAAGAATTGAGATCAAGGAAATTGGAATCAAGAGTGCATTCAAAACAACAATATATTTCTCCATTATTCCCCTGGCTCTTATGATGGTAATTGGTTTCATTGTAATCATAATTGGTATATTGATAGGAAATACAGGAGCGATAGCTATGGGCTTTCCCTACTTTATCACACCTATATTCATGGTCGGAATCTATGGAGCATTAAGTATGCTAGTCTCCCTTGTCTATAATAAGCTCAGCAATAAATTTGGCGGATTAGAGTTGGTTATTACGGAAAGCGACGATCCGAGAAGAGGGACTATGAATGAATACAACGGAGTTAATAGAATGGGCGGAGACCCATCAGATCGTACATAGGACGAGAATAGTAGAAATCGATGCAGATATTATTAGGCCTTTGTTTGATGCTTAGTTGGAGTTGATCGTCTTGCAAGAATTGTTGTTAAAAGATAAGTTGATTCAAATCCTGCTGACGAAAGAAGACCTGCTCAGAGATCTGCGTATCGTTCAACAAATGGGTCTTCCTAGTTGGTATATCTCAGCCGGTTATGTACGTAATTATGTGTGGGATCATTTGCACGGCTATGAGCAAGCAACTCCATTAAACGATGTTGATATTGTTTATTATGATCCTAATGATATTGAGGAGCAAACGGAGAAGAGATGGGAATCCAACTTAATTGAGAGCTATCCACATTACAATTGGTCGGCGAAAAACCAAGCCAGAATGCATCTCCGAAATCTAGCGGAGCCGTACCATTCAGTAGAGGATGCCATGAAAAGGTGGCCCGAAACGGTTACGGCTCTAGGAATCTATCTGAATGCCGAAGACCAGATTGAGGTTATTGCACCGCATGGGTTGGGTGACTTATTCGATCTAGTAATAAGGAGAAGTCCTTATTTTCAGGATAAGGATTATTTCTACCAAAGAGTTGCGAGCAAGGGATGGCTTAAGACTTGGCCGCAACTGACGCTTATTGAAGAGACATAGATTAAGGTGAGTGAAGCAAATGAGAACGTTATATCGACCAGTAGGATTATACGAAATGAAATTAATGTTAGATGGGGATTTGAAAGGCTTTCCGCCGAGGCTGCCTGAGCAGCCTATTTTCTATCCGGTCTTGAATAAGCCCTACGCTGATCAAATCGCTCGATCCTGGAACACAAAAGATAAATTTTCAGGAGTTTTGTCAAAACGCTGATGAGCTATCGTTGACGAATGGTCTTTTTAGCTGGTGGGACTAGAATTGTTGAATTGAACTTCATGTCGAGGTGAACGAGAGACGATGATCAAAGCGTTGATATTTGATTTTGACGGCACCATTATTGATACGGAGACACCATGGTACTTTGCGTTCCAAGAGGTATACGGCAGCTATGGGGTAGAGCTTCCTTTGGAGCTATGGGGCAAATGTATAGGAACTACATTCGCAGAGTTTGATCCGTATGAGTATCTCGGACAATGCTTGAATAAGCCCATTGATCGGGACGACATTACGACCAAGTCCAAAGAGTACTACAAGAAGCACATGGATAAGCAGGTACTTCGCGAGGGAGTTATAGACTACCTGTCGCTCGCCAGGAACAAGGGGCTTCGTACGGCAATTGCTTCTAGCTCATCCCTGGAATGGATTCATAAATATATGGATAAATATGATCTGATCGATAGATTCGACTTTGTTATTGCTAGAGATCATGTTAATCAGGTGAAGCCTAGTCCTGAACTGTATTTGAAGGCAATCGAATTGCTGGGTATTGAGCCGACGGAAGCGATTGCGATTGAGGATTCATTGAATGGACTTAGGGCGGCAAAGGCTGCGGGGCTATATTGTGTCGTAACTCCCAATGAAGTCACTAAAGCTATGAAGTTTGAAAGTTATGATATGCGCGTTGATTCACTGAGTCAAATAAGCTTGGATCAATTACTTACTACTTTCAGCTAATAGGGCAGGAGGCCGAGGATTTGATTGTAGATACAGATGTTGTAATTAGAGAGGCGAAGCATGAGGATGCGGAGACCATTCTAAACCTATGGCAGTCCTCCGCGCGTTGGCTGCTGGCGAATGGGATTAAGCAGTGGCGGCCGGAGTATTTTCATCTTGAGCAGGTCATCGAATTTATGAACGATGGCTCGAATATGTATTTGGCAGAGCTGAACGGTGTTCCAGTAGGGACTTATGTGATTACATGGTCGGATCCTTATATTTGGCAAGAACTTGATAGCACGGATGCGGGATATATTCACAGATTTGCAGTTAATCGCGATTATAAAGGGTCAGGGATTGGCAGTTGTTTGATTCGTTCGGCTGAGGAGCAAATACGGCAACGCGGCAAGTCACTCGTTAGGCTGGACTGCATGGCGGCGAATCCGAGGCTGAATCAGTATTATCGAGATCTGGGCTTCAAGTATGTAAGAAAATTGGATAGCGAAGGTTGGAGCGCGAACTTGTACGAGAAGAAGTAAAGAGGAACAATTAAGGGGGCCTTCTGTATGAAAATCGCTTTGATTGTGTTCAACGGCATTACGTTTCTGGACCTCATAGGTTTTTATGATGTAATCTATCGATTAAATTTGTTCGAGCAGGCGAAGGGGACGTCATGGGATTTTTGCGGGCTTCAAGAGGAGATTACGGACGAGCTGGGGCTTGTCATTAAAGTCAATAAGATCAAGCCTGATCTTTCTGAATACGACATGTTATTCGTGCCGGGCGGCATGGGAACTCGCCAGCTTAGATTCGACGAGGAGTTCATTACATGGCTGAAGGGTGCACAGGGAGCACAACACGTCATTTCCGTCTGCACGGGTGCGTTGCTGCTTGGCGCTGCTGGTTTCCTAGAAGAAAAGAGAGCAACGACTAATCCAAGCGCTTATGAGCTTCTCGAGCCCTATTGCAAGGAAGTTATCAAGTCCAGGATTGTAAAGGACGGTAATGTGATTACAGGCGGTGGTGTATCCACATCCATCGATCTCGCTTTGTATATCGTTGGACTGTTGGTTTCCGAAGAGGCTGTTCATATAATCAAGAAACAAATTGATTATCCGTATGAGACAGAGGGGATTGTTGAGTTTTAGTGCGATTCTTAATCCGAGGGAGATGGGCCCTATCATGAGACCCTAATTGTCGAAGGAGCTGGTAGCTTGAAAATACGTATCATCGGTTCTTGCGGCAGCGGGAAGTCATTTATTGCGAAGCAGTTGTCTCAGAAGTATGGAATCCCATATTACGAGCTGGATAATATTGTATGGGATAGAAACGAAGATTCCTTGAAGTATCCGGAAGAAGTTAGAGATGCGAAGCTAGCTGAAGCTTTGAGCGGTGCATCGTGGATCGTGGAGGGCGTTCACTATAAATGGGGCCAAGACACGTTCAAGCAAGCAGATTTCATTTTTGTATTAAGACCGAATAGACTGGCTCGCGATTCGCGGGTCATATGGCGGTTCGTGAAGGTGAGATTCGGATTAGAGACATGGAATTATAAGCAAACGTTTAGAAATCTGTTACAAATGATTTTTGAATGGAATAGAGGTTATGATCGTGAAGKCATCCATCAGGTGCTGATATTGACCGAAGAGCATGCTGGGAAGCGATTTATTGTGAAGCGGAATCAGGAAATTCTGAAGATTTTGGGGCAGCGTACGGAGGCTTCATAACCATTCCGAATAATAAGGAGAATACCAATGAATCTCGCTAATAAAATCACTCTAGTACGAATATTCCTTATCCCACTGCTCATAATCGTCTTACAACCGTATCCCCTTTGGTTAGAAAATAAAATGCCGCTGTTCGCCCATCTCAATGAATGGGGAATGATATATGCTGCAGTCCTATTCTTGCTTACGGCGGCAATGGATAAGCTGGATGGTTATATCGCGAGAAAGTACAGTATGGTTACTAATTTCGGCAAGCTGCTAGATCCGCTCGCTGACAAGCTGCTAATTTCAGTTGCGCTTATTATGCTTGTATGTCTGCATATGGTTCCAAGCTGGATGGTTATGGTTATCATCGGCAGAGAAGTTGTTATTACAGCCATTCGAGTAGCAGCTTCTCACAAAGGTATCGCATTAGCGGCCGATAAGCATGGCAAGATCAAAATGGTATTTCAAGTTATTGCTATTGCTGCAGTCATGCTTAACAATTCCCCTTATATATCTCTAACAAACTTTCCTATCGATATCGCTCTAATGCTCGTTGCGGTGACGCTGACCATCTACTCCGGGTACAATTATCTCAGAATGAATTACGATAGACTGGATTTGAAAATGTAATCCTTATTTGATTTGGGGCAGCATGAAGCTAACCATGAGGTGAGGCCGTGAATAGAGTCGAGAGAATACGAGGCGAAGAGAAGAAGTACCATGATGCTTGCTATGAAGAGCATAAATTATTCGAGCCGGGCTCATGGTTGCATAGGCCGGTACAGACGGTTCTTGAAGTGCTGGAACAGTTCCAGGATTATAAACAACTGAACGTGCTTGATCTAGGTGCGGGGATTGGACGGAACAGCATTCCGATTGCTCAATCGTTGGTTGGGAGACAAGGCAGAGTCGTATGCGTGGACTTGTTAGAATCCGCTATTGCTGGTCTATTGGAAAATAGCAAGCAATTCGGGGTAGAGTCGTATATCGACGCGAGGTTGTCTGATATTGAACATTTCAACATAGCTTCTTCCGAGTATGACTTCATAGTAGCTGTATCTGCTCTTGAACATGTAAGCTCGGAAGCGGTACTTGCGGACAAGTTAGGTAAAATGGTCCGCGGGACAAAGCAAGGCGGTATCCATTGCATCATTATAGGCTCGAATATCCAAGAGTTTGCGCTTCATACCAATGCGGAGCTGGATCCGATGTTTGAAGTGAACATATCCACGGAGCGCATGTTGGAATTGTTGGACGTACAGTATGCAAGCTGGAACGTGCAGAGAAGACATGTGAGAACTCTTGTTTACGATATTGATAGAAACGGCATACCTGTTAAGCTGACGACTGATTGCATCACTTTCGTAGCTAAGAGATAAGCGGGAGGAGAACTTAGGAATGGAGATCGAATTGCAGCCGCTTGATCGATCGGAGTTGCCTATCATTGCAGATGTTGTGAGTACTCAGGATAGAGATTTCATGTACCTATGGGCGGGAAGCACGTATACCTATCCGTTAACAATTGATCAGATGGAACAGCACTATAGCAAGGGGATTCGTTCCATTGATGCGGGCATACTTCTATACAAAATCGTTGATTGCGAGACACAGCGAATGATAGGGTCTGTGCAACTTGGTCGAATCGATTCCATCCGCAAGGAAGCGGTGGTCGGCAGATTCCTCATTCATTCGGAGCAAGACAGAGGCTTAGGCATAGGCACGAAAGTGCTTCAGGCATTAGTGCGCATCGGATTCGAAAAGCTAGATCTCGAGCGTATCCTCCTTAATGTATACCATATTAATGTTCGAGCTATACGCTGCTACGAGAAAGTGGGCTTTCGCAAAACCTATACAAAGAGGAAGCTGTATCAGGCGCTGAACGGCGAATATTGGAATGGCATGGAGATGACATTGGAAAAACAAGCATGGATGGCTGTCGATTGAGCCAAATATGAAAAATTCATTTGGAACGGTTAGGCATGTGTAAGAAAACAATGTGCCAATAAGATTTAGTTAGGTAAGGTGTTAGCCAGCTAAAAGGGCGCTTAGGAAGGAAATCATAGATTATTGGGAGGCGACTGTGTGGCTAAGCATCATATCCTATTAGAACAAGCTGCGCTAATCGGTTCTTTTACGACAGAAGCAACACCGATTATTTCGGTGGTTTCCGGCGATTCTTTGCTATTCGAGACACTGGATGCAGGATGGGGAAAAGGCGCAAGCAATAAGGACCGTTTTAAACCCTTTTCAAGAAGAGAGAAGCTCGACGGCGGTCATGCGTTGATAGGTCCTATCTATGTGGAACAGGCGAAAAAGGGCATGACGCTGGGTATCACGTTCAACGAGATCATACCTGGCTCTTATGGATTCACCGCAGCCGGACAGTATCCGAATTGGCAAAATCAAATGCTTCACTTGACCGAATATGAGGAAATAACGTTAGATTGGAAGCTAGATAATAATAGGATGGAAGGCACATGTCGAATCAGAGACAACGCCTATACCGTTGGGCTTAAGCCTTTCATGGGAGTTATCGGCATGCCGCCTAATGAAGCGGATATTCATTCGACTTGGCCGCCTCGGTTCTGCGGAGGGAATCTCGATTGCAAAGAGCTGGTAGCGGGGAGCACTTTATATTTGCCGATTCCGGTTGACGGAGCATACCTTGCGATAGGAGACGGACATGCCCAGCAGGGGGATGGCGAAGTGAGCTGCCAAGCTATTGAATGTCCTATGGAACTGGTTGATGTTACGGTTGAATTATTACAAAACCAGACCTTGAACAACCCGAGAGCGAATACGCCGTCAGGATGGATTACATTTGGATTCCATGAGGACCTAAATGAAGCAACTGTACAGGCATTGGATGGCATGCTCGACCTGATGGGAGAGTTGTACGGTTTGAACCGAGTGGAGGCGATTGCTTTAGGCAGTGCTGTTATCGATCTTAGAATAACGCAGATTGTGAATGGCGTTAAGGGCGTTCACGCTGTTTTGCCTCATGATGTATTCAAATAAAGCAAGGTAATTGAGAAGAGGGATTGGCGGACATGGACGGGTGGTATGAATGGAATAAAATCGATCAGGACCTCATGAAGTTCGCTGTTATAATCGCACGGTTCAATGGGCAATTCGTGATTATCAAAAATGGTAAACGAGGCGGCTGRGAGATTCCGGGCGGAAACCGTGAGCCGGGAGCTGTACGAAGAAACGGGAGCGATTCAATTTGAGATAGCACCGTTCGGAGTTTATTTATGGAGAGGCAGCTATGGCATGGTGTTCGCAGCGGAGATCAAAGAGTTTGCGAGTTTGCCTAATTATGAAATAGATGAAATGAAGTTCGTGGATTCGTTGCCGGAAGGCTTGAACTTCGGCGACATGTTCTATCTTTTCGTAGAGAAGTGGATAGCATATACAGAGCAGCTACAGTGAGGAGCAAACAAATGATTCTGTTCCAAAATCAAGAGCTAAGCATCCGGACACTTGAGCCTAATGATGCGGAGTTGCTGGAGAAGTGGCTTTCTAACCCTGTTGTACTGGAGTATTACGAGGGGAGAGATCGTCCGCATGACCAGACGCTCGTTCAGCAGCATTTCTATGATGGGGCGGATACCGTCACACGATGTGTCATTATCTATGAATCGGTAGCGATTGGGTACATACAGTTTTACGAGATTGACGAAGAAGAAAAAGAGGAATATGGCTACGGTGAATTCAGCGGCAACATATTCGGGATGGATCAATTCATTGGAGAACCGCCGTATTGGAATCGTGGGATTGGCACGCGATTAATCAAGGATACGGTTCAATACCTGATTAATCAACACCAAGCTGCTCGAATCGTAATGGACCCTCAGGCTTGGAACGCGAGGGCGATTAGGGTGTATGAGAAGTGTGGTTTCGTTAAGAAGAAGCTGCTACCGCAGCATGAGCTTCATGAGGGTGAATATCGGGATTGTTGGTTGATTGAATACGATAGAGATAAAGGATTATTGCAATTGAGATAGAATGGTTATAGTTAAAAATTGTATATATGAGGG
>NZ_JBFRGE010000123.1:0-11770 GCF_052115185.1 Paenibacillus sp. 2TAB19
GCCGAATAGCTGCTGCATATCTCTGACGATTTGCTTCTCTTCATCATTATAGTCGCCGTCTGCGAAAATAAGCAGCAATATTTCGGCGAAAAATATGTTTTTGATCGGCTCATCGTTCAAACCGCCGATAATGTCGGCAAGCGGTCTTGCCTTTATGGATTGCAGCTTGTTTGGCTGCATATCCATCTCGCCCAGATACGTACGCAAATATTCTTTTTCTCTACGATTAACGAATCCGTCGGCGTTGGCTACCACATGGGCTAATTCCAAAAACGCTTCCTTATGCTCTTTCGTTTGCAAGAAATGCAAAAACAAAGCGGTCCACTCCCTTGTTGGTTATCTAATGTATAAATCTTATCCCATTACTTTCGACGGGCAAGGAACAATATCCTACAACGTATTTTGAAAAATATCAAACATTTTTTATTGATTTATGACTTAGATGTGAAAATACCCGGTTGACATTGACGGAACGTAAAGGTGTACCATTAGCTTTGTCAGGAGGAATGACGATGGAATATACCGTTCATAAGCTCGGCCAGCTCGCTGGCATTAGTACGCGGACTCTACGCTATTACGATGAGATTGATCTTCTGAAGCCGGCCAGAATCAACTCATCGGGATATCGGATCTATGGAAAGCAAGAGGTCGACCTGCTTCAGCAAATATTATTTTATCGCGAGCTTGGCGTTAGTCTGGAGTCGATTAAAGATTTGTTGACTTCCGAAGACTTTGATGCGGAGCATGCACTGAAGGAGCACCGCCGACAGCTTCTGGAGAAACGCGAGCACTTGGATCGGCTTATCGAAACCGTAGACCTGACGTTAGCCCAAAGAGAAGGGAAGATTACGATGACGGACAAGCAAAAATTCGAAGCTTTCAAGCAAAAGCTGGTTGACGATAATGAGCAGCAATATGGTGCAGAGATCCGAGCCAAGTATGGAGATGAGCAAGTAAATCAATCGAATCGGAAAGTCAAGGGCATGTCAGAGCAACAGCATGCCGAGCTGGAGCAGCTCGCTGCCGATATTCATACGACGCTTGCCGCGGCGATTGCAACAGGCGATCCTGCTGGTGAGCTTGCTCAGAAAACAGCCGACATGCATCGCAGATGGCTAACGTTTTATTGGGATAAGTACAGCAAGGAAGCCCATGCCGGCGTTGCGCAAATGTATGTCGATGACGAGCGCTTCACCGCGTATTACGATAAGGATCAGCCAGGTGCCGCTGTATTCCTTCGGGATGCAATCTTCATCTATACAGGTACAGAGAAGAACGAATAGAGGTTATGCCAAGGCTGATGCAGCATGTGCATCAGCCTTGGTTTTATTTAGTCTACTTTTGCGGTTAACTCCGTTTGCTCCGAATCTCGGATTGAAGCTTCTCAATAAGCGAAGCTGCTTCCATTGTCTCGAGCACGTTCTCTCTTCGGCTTCTGACGGACAGCATCTTCGATTCTCTTTCGTTTCGGCCTAGCACGATTATATAGGGGATTTTCTCCAGTTGAGCCTCCCGAACCTTGAATCCAAGCTTCTCCGAACGAATATCGACTTGGACGCGGATACCAGCAGCTTCGAGCTGCTGCTTCACCTCAAACGCATAATCGATTTCATTGTCGGATACGGGCAACAGCTTAGCTTGCACGGGCGCGAGCCATAGCGGGAAGCTACCCGCGTAATGCTCCGTTAATATGCCGATGAACCGATCAAGCGAGCCATAGACGGCTCTATGAATAACGACGGGACGGTGCTTCTGATTATCTGCGCCGATATAGGACAGGTCGAATTTCTCTGGCATTTGGAAGTCGAGTTGTACCGTGCCGCATTGCCAGCTGCGCTTCAGCGCATCGTGAATGTGGAAGTCAATCTTCGGTCCATAAAATGCGCCGTCGCCCTCGTTGATCCGATACGGGAGTCCGCTGACATCGAGCACCTGCTGCAGAGACGACTCCGCCCGCTGCCACAACTCCTCAGAACCCATTGAATCGTCGGGGCGCGTCGAGAGCTCTATCGAATAGTCGAATCCGAACACCTTATACATATGGTCGATAAGCGAAATGACTCGTTTAATCTCATCCTCGATTTGCTCCGGAAGGACGAACAGATGCGCATCATCCTGGCAGAACGTGCGAACGCGCATCATGCCGCCAAGCGCGCCGGACGCTTCATGCCGGTGCACTTGGCCATATTCGGCAAGCCTTATCGGCAACTCCCGGTACGAATGCAAGCTGTTCTTGTAGATCAGCATGTGACCGGGACAGTTCATCGGCTTCAGTGCATATTTAATGTCGTCAACATTCGTGAAATACATATTGTCCTTATAATGGTCGTAATGCCCGGACATTTCCCATAGGGCATTGTTCATCATAAGCGGCGTGCGCACCTCTTCATATTCACGCTCCCGATGCAGCTCGCGCTCGAATTGCTCCAGCTCATTGCGGATAATCATGCCGTTGGGCAAATAAAACGGCATCCCCGGAGCTTCCTCGGCGAACATGAACAAACCTAGCTCCTTGCCGAGTTTACGATGATCACGTTTCTTCGCTTCTTCAAGCAAATGCAAATGTTGCTCCAGCTCAGACTTCTTAGGGAAAGCAGTCCCATAGATACGCTGCAGCATCTTGTTGCGAGCGTCGCCGCGCCAATAAGCGCCTGCAACGCTAAGCAGCTTGAATGCCTTGACTCTTCCAGTCGACGGCAGATGCGGCCCGCGGCAGAGATCAACGAATTCGCCTTGCGAGTAAAGTGAAATGACGCTATCTCCGGGCAAACCGTCAATAAGCTCCAGCTTTAGCGGTTCTTCCAAGTTAGAGAAGTAGGCTATTGCCTCCTCCCTATTCGCTACACGACGAACTATTGGCAAGTCTTCTCGTATAATGCTTGCCATCTCCGCTTCAATCGCAGCAAGATCATCTGTAGACAAAGGCTTCTCGATGTCGATATCGTAATAAAAGCCGCCTCCAATAACCGGCCCGATCCCAAGCTTCACAGCTTTATCGCCATACAGACGTTTGATCGCTTGCACCATGATATGAGCCGTGCTGTGGCGGTATATTTCCAATCCATCCTTGCTGTCTTGCATGATCAATTCGAGTCTGCAGTCCTGCACAATCGGATGGTTCAGATCAACGAGCTTGCCGTCGATTTTGCCGGCGACAGCGTTTTTACCCACGCTTGATGAGATTGAAGCTGCGATTACTGCAAGGGTCGTGCCTTGCTGATACCTCCTAATAGCTTGATCTGGCATTGTAACGTTGATTTCCATGATTGGCCTCCATTTCTGCATATTCGCTTCGTTTTATTATTTTTGAACGCAAAAAAACGCATCTCTCCCGGAAAGKGACGAGTGCGTTCAAGCTCGTGGTTCCACCCTCATTCGATCATACGGACGAACAAACGCCTCGCGAGCGCGCTCATTGCCGGAATGATCCTTAGGTATCCTTTAACGGGGATAAGTCGGTGACCTATACTGTTCCAATCGCCTTATGAACGAGCGGAAGTTCCAGGTCACGGCTGCAAAGCGGTAATTCCACAATCGTAGCTGAAGAAGCTCACACCAATCGCTTCTCTCTCTGACAGCCCGTAAATGGGAATGTTGTCTTTGGTCAATGCCTCAATTTGTAATTCCGATCATAACGAATTGGTTTTGCTCATGTCAAGTGACATTTTCGGAACTTAATAAAATTGGCATGTGGTTGGCGCTTTGTATTTAACATCATTAATCAATATTTAATTTAATCGCATTAAATAAATTCAAGTCCGATATACATAAGGGTCTTTAGGGGTGTCGATCTTATTCCACTCCGCAACTTTTAACACGGGTATCGTTTGTTTGAACGGCTGATACAGCTCCCAGCTCAGTTTGCCGGACACATGAACCCAATCATCATCTGCGAGCTGCGTGCCATTCGGAAACTCCACAAGCATGCCGAATACGCCGGAATCTGCGACGCAGTGAATGAATCCAAAGCGGAACACAAAATAATGGTTGCCGTCGACCTGAACGCCCTTATAGGCGAAACCGTCGAAACCGATTGTTTTGTTCATGAAAGCGGAGGGGTCATTGTAGATAGCCTCCATCCCCTTCAAATAATCGGCGTCCGTCAGTTTAATCATAGATCGGTTAATGAACTCCTCTCTCTCGCGCTGCGCGACATCCTTATAGCTGTCTTTATTGTAAAAGATGCTGGAGTCCGGCTTCAGGAATTGATGATTGCCGGGATTTAGCTCCACATTTTGCTCAAAAGTTGGAAACGAGAAACCTTTTGCCTTGACGAAGCTGGAATCAAGCGCATAAGCAGGTAAAAACAGTCCTGTGAAGATTGGTACGAACAGCACGGCATAACCAAGATATCGCTTGAGCTTGTTCGGCTCATCATGCGAATGACCATGATCATGTCCGTGGTCATCGTCATTATGATGGTCATGATGGTTATGATCCACCGTACAACATTCATTTTCCGATGCAGCGCGTTTCTCTTCGGCAACTTGCTTACGAGAGACGCGAATAAATTCGACTACGCCAAGAAATCCCATAATAACAATAGCGCTAATCGACAAATAGGCATATTTCATATTGATAAATTTATTGATATCGCCTGTATAATGCAGCATGAAGAACATGAAGGAAAATCCAATCAAAATGAAAAAACGAACCATTTATAACAACCTCCCTACTACTAAAGAACCGGCTAGGGTGAAGCAAACGATCAGGCCAATCAATACGAGAACGAACTTGGTACTGAACGTGCCCAGCAGCATGAGCGTATTTTTGATATCTACCATAGGACCGAATACGAGAAATGCCGATAACGAGCCAACCGTGAACGTGCTGCGGAATGAGGCTGCAATGAAAGCATCCGCTTCCGAGCATAAGGAAATAAGAAAAGCAAGCGCGATCATGACAAGCGACGAAGTGAGCGGATTGCTTCCCAGGTGAAGCAAGTACGAGGTTGGCACGAACGTCTGCATGCTAGCAGCGATGAAAGCGCCAAGAACTAAATATTTGCCTACAGAGAAAAACTCCTCGATAGCATGGACGATGACCTCATATAGCTTCGTTCGCATAGGGATGCGCTTCTCTTCATCTGCTGCTTGCATGTGAGTTCCAGATGGAACGGTATCCTGATTCGTATGTTTGAAAGGGATTGTTTTGAACATATAGGATAAAAGAACGGCAACCGAGAAAGCGACTGCTGCGGCTAATCCCGCGCGAATACCGACCATTTCCCAACTGTTGCCGAAGGCGATATAGGTTGAGAACAGCACAATAGGATTCAGAATGGGACCCGTCAACATGAAAGCAATCCCCGCATGGAGCGGCATCCCCTTCTTCAGTAGTCTGCGCGTGATCGGAACGATACCGCATTCGCATGAGGGAAAGAAAAGTCCGATTCCACAGCCGACGAAGGCAGCAAGGAATCGGTTCCGGGGCATAATCCTTGAAATGAAGCTTTCTCTAACGAAGGCTTGAATAAGTCCGGATATAAGCACTCCTACGAGCACGAATGGAATGGCCTCCATAACCATGCTGATAAAAATCGTATTCAATTGGTAAAACGTTGGCACTCTATTCAACTCCACTAGTTTCTGTATCTCAAAATAGGACTATCTATTAATATAGCGCTTTAACACTCGATAGGAAAGACGGTTAAGAGAATAAAAAAAGTGACATTCGTTAGGATCATTGATCTTAACGAACATCACTTTGATAATTGCATTAGTCGATAGCTTGCAACTCCTGTTGGAGCCTTAACGGCATGATTGATACGGTCGATGTTTTGAAGCCGGGCATCTTGCAGTTTGGATCAAGCTCAGGGCTCGTTGCGCGATTAACGTTCTGAGCTCCGCCCCAGTGCATCGGTACGAACACCGTATCTTCGCGGATTTGATCGGTAATTCGGCTTCGTACGGTGAAGCTGCCCCGCTTGGATTGAACGACCACCCATTCGCCTTCCTCGATCCAATACTGCTTTGCTGTCTTCGGATGGATCTCGATAAAATTGTCCATGTTCCGAGCGGCTAACGTCTTGCTTCGGCGAGTTTGCACGCCTGTCAAATAATGCGACAGCACCCTGCCGTTCGTCATCGTCAACGGAAATTGCTCGCATGGCGTTTCTTGCGGCTGTCTACTCTCCACTGCCGTGAACACGGCTCTGCCGTCAGGATGAGCGAAGAAGTTCTGGAACATAATGCCTGCGCTTGGCTTATCAGGCGAAGGGCAAGGCCAGTAGACGCCGCCTTCCCTACGCAAACGATCGTAATTAATGCCGTAGTAATCGGCTAGTCCGCCACGGCTTGCTAATCGAAGCTCCTCGAAGATTTGCTCAGCCGATTGGAACGGGAAGTAACTTTCATAGCCGAGTAAGGATGCCAGCTCGCATAGAATGGTCCAGTCATGCTTCGTGCTGCCAGGAGCCACGACGTTCGATTCTCTGAGCAGTACGCGTCCTTCCAGATTCGTGAGCGTACCGGTATTCTCGATATAGGAAGTGACGGGCAGAATAACGTCCGCCATACGCGCTGTCTCCGACATGAACATATCGGCGACGACGAGAAAATCACATTTTGCAAGACCATCCTCGACTAGCGTTGCATTCGGATTGGAGACAACGGGATTGGAGCCCATTACGAAAAGCGAACGAATGACATCCTGATGAACACGTTCCATCATTTCGTACGCAGAGACGCCCTTGCGCGGCAACCGCTCCGGCTCAATTCCCCATACCTTAGCCACATAGGACCGATCATGCTCGTTCTCGATTGAGCGATAACCTGGCAACTGATCACTCTTCTGTCCATGCTCGCGGCCGCCTTGTCCATTCCCTTGTCCCGTCACGGCTCCGTAACCGCAGCCAGGCTTGCCAATCTTGCCGGTAGCCAGCACGAGATTAAGGAAACCGCGAACAGCCATATGACCGTCAGTCTGCTGCTCCACCCCTCTTGCCGTGAAAACAATACCTGTGTCAGCCTTACCGTAAGCAATAGCTGCCTTACGAATATCGGCTTCACTGATCCCTGTCAAAGCGGCAATGTCATCGATATGGATCGTCGACAGATGTTTCTTAAGCTCATAGAAGCCGCTCGTCTTCTCTACAATAAATTTCTCGTTCAACAGCCCTTCTTCCTCAAGCGCTTTGAGCAGACCATTGGCAAGCGCGGCATCTGTACCGGGTCTTACTTGCAGATGAATATCGGCAATCGCCGCCGTTGCTGTTACTCGCGGATCAATAACGATAATGGTCGCTCCGTTTTCCTTCGCTTTCGTGAAGTAGGGCATGAGCGTTGGCTGGCATTCGGCGATATTCGTACCGGCAAGAATGATACAACGCGCCAGCGGAATATCTGCCAGTCTACACGTGAGTCCGCGGTCAACGCCGAATACTTTCGTTCCTGCCGATGCAGCGGCCGACATGCAGAAGCGACCATTATAATCAATATATTTAGTGCCTAATGCGATACGGGCGAACTTGCCGAGCAGATAGGCGGTTTCATTCGTCAATGAACCGCCCCCATAGACGCCAATAGCGTCCGGACCGTACTTCTCGCTTGTCGCTTGGAATTGATCGCGAATCGTACGCAGCGCTTCTTCCCAAGTCGCTTCGATGAACTGCCCGCCTCGCTTAATGAGAGGATGCAGCAAACGTTCCGTGCTCGTCGCATGCTGGTGAGCATTCATGCCCTTCACGCATAAGCGGCCTTCCGAAGCAGCATTGGCTGCTCCTTCAATCGTATAGGATAGACGGTTCGAGCCTTCTGTTGGCTCCGTTATCGTAACTTGCATCTTGCATTGCACACTACAGAAGGGACACTGCGTCTGTATGACGTTCAGTTTATCGCTGTTTGTTGCTTCAGTGACTAACGGCGGCATTGACTTCACCTATCCTCTCGGTTGATTCAAGTTGCAAATTAGGACGATTCGCATGATCGAACAGTTCTCTTCTCGCTTCGAGATCAAGCAGCAATTCTCTAATATCTACGATTCCGTCGCGCTCGAGCCACTTCCATAGCGGCTCGCCGTAATACGCACGCTCACGATACAGCTGTATGCATGCGGCGGATAACTCCAAAGCATCTATGTCGCTTTCCACGATACCGATCAATTGCCCTTGCTTTACGGGCAGCTCCATATGTCCGCCGGCATACAGTTCCCAGCCTGAAGGCGAGCCGGTTATTCCGATATCCTGAACAAGGATACCGATTGGCGTCTTGACACCCGAAGAAACAGCTACTTTCAGAGATGTAGGCATTGAAGCTTGCGACCAGATCGAACGCAGCGCTTCACCAAGCCATACCGAGTTGAAGCCCTCTCCTTGACTCCTAATTGCTGAGCTTGCGGAATGAATCGTTAGACGATTGTCTACGCCTGTAATGGCTGTAAATGATTGCGGATGTTTAAGCTCCATATAGTACTGAATGGCGTTATTGCAGAGTCGACAGCCGTTCATTTTACCCCAATTCAGTGCAAGCCTGACCGACTGCGCATTCGTAAATGAATGGCTTTGGATGGCGGTCTTAAGCGCCTGATGGCTGACTGTCGTACAACTGCATATAGCTGGTTCTGTTTCTTGCGCTCCATCCTTGCCGCTGCGAAGTGCGAAACGGACGACTGCGCTAACCATCGGTCGGCATCCCCCGCAGGAGCTGGACGCTTTCGTCTTATCGCGAACTTGCTCCGCCGTATTCAATCCGTTGTCTACGACCGCGCACATAATCGCCGATTTCGTAACGGCGTTGCAGGCGCATACGGTCTCGCGAGGCGCCATGTTCTCTGCTTCGATATCAATCGGAGAGCTTCCGTCTTGTGCTTGACTGTTTGCAGCTTTCAAGGCGCTGATAGGCGCTTTTTTCTTAACGAGGTTAAGTAAAGTCGTCGCTTCATCGGTATCGCCGTATAGAATAGCGCCGCATACTCTTCCGTATTGCATCGTTACTTTTTTGTAGGTGTTATGAATGCCATCGTATTGCTGGATTGCGGTATCTGCTTTATCCTCTTGAATGTCTCCGACGGAGAACACCTGCACACCTGATACTTTGAGCTGCGCATAAGGAATCGACCCTTCATAAGGAGGCGTAGCTTCGTCGCAAATCGTGCGGGCAAGCACCTTGCCCTGCTCATAGAGTGGGGCAACCAGCCCATAGGCGATTCCTCTGTGTTCGGCGCATTCGCCTACGGCATATACGTTAGCGATATTAGTCCGCATGTAATCATCGACCATAATTGCGCGATTCGTATCGATGCCGCTGCGTTTGGCGAGATCAATGTTCGGCCGGATACCTACGGAAAGAACGATAAGATCGGCTTCAACGGTCAGGCCAGTCGTGAACCGAATGCCCTTCGCACGGTCTCGCCCGATAATTTTGTCCGTTTCCTTACCGAGCCAGAAGCGCATGCCCTGACCTTCCAGTTCCTTCTGCAGAAGCTCTGCTGATGCCAGGTCAAGCTGGCGATTCATTAAATAAGGCGCATTATGAATGACTGTGGCTTCCATACCGAGATTAAGAAGGCCCCTTGCAGCTTCAAGACCTAGCAATCCGCCACCAATGACCGCCGCCTTGCGATATTTGCCCGCATAATCGATCATCGTCTTGCAATCGTCGATATTACGGAAGGAGATGACGCCGGGTTTATTAACGCCGATAATCGGTGGGATAAAGGCCGATGAGCCTGTTGCTATGATAAGGATATCGAATGGAATCCGTAGGCCGGATGCCGTTTCTACACTCTGTATATCGCCATGATGAATGCGTGTAGCGGTCTCGCCCGTATATAGCTTGATGCCTTTCTCCGTATACCATGACCAATCATTGATGACTATATCGTTAATGGAGGAATCTCCTTGCAGCACCTTGGACAATAAAATCCGATTGTAATTCGGATGTTTCTCGCTGCCGATCACCGTGATTTGGAATTGTTCAGCATTGATATTCAATATTTCCTCGACGCATTTGATACCGGCCATTCCGTTTCCGATAACTACAAGCTGTTTTCTACTCATTATGTCCACATCCACTCGCACATTTTTTTCTATATCGTGAGCGATACCCATTGTACTTCTTGGCCGATAATTGCCCCCGTGCCACCTGGCGGAATGAGAGCCAGCGCATTAGCTTTAGCGAACGCCGCGACATTTCCGGATTTATCGTTCGTCAGCGGTTCGACCATCCATTCTTTCTCTGAACGGTAGACGAATGCTCTTATATATCTAGGATACGGGCAAGGCTTCAGTATGGAATCCATTAAGCGGCCATCCAGCCAGGTGGAGCGATATTCGGTTTTGCCTGTTGCTTTGAGAACAACTGGCTTAAGCAATAGCTCTAGTCCCGCGAAGCATGCGGAAGGATTGCCTGATAAGCATATAATCAATTGATTAGAACGTCGGAACGCTGAGGTCGGCGTACCTGGACGCATAATCGTTTTCGTAAAAATCGCTTCCGCTCCGATACGTTCCGCAGCTTCTTTCACATAATCGTAATCGCCTACCGATACTCCGCCGGTCGTGACAACCATATCTGCCTTCGCGAGGCACTCCTGAATGGCAGCTTCTATCTGCTCTAGACAATCAGGCACAACAGGATAGCGGATGACGGATGCGCCAAGCTCTTTCAAGCGAGCTCCTATCATATAACTGTTGGATTCGTAGATTTGGCCACCGCTTAGCTCTCGTCCAGGCGCGATTAACTCATCGCCGATGGGGAGAACGGCTACCTTCGGACGCTCGTATACTTCAATCTCCCATTGCCCGACAGATGCGAGAATAGCCACTTCTTTGGCCCTCAGCTCAGTCCCCCGATACAACAGCTTCATACCTTGCGGAACGTCTTCGCCTTTCTCCGCAATATGCTGGCCCAGCGTGCATGGCCGATCGAGTCTTATTCTGCGATATCCATTACGCGCTTCGAGTGGTATAGCCGTTTCTTGGATGACGACTGTATCATAACCTTCCGGCACGGGCGCTCCTGTGAATATGCGAACAGCATCATTTAGATGAGGCGTTGAAGCGGCTGCCTGTTCATGCTGCGTTATATGTCCGGCTCGCACTTCATCAATAATACGCAGCTCCACGGGGCGTTCCCTTGATGCGCCTTGCAGAGCTTCTGCCCGGACTGCATACCCATCCATCGCCGCTCTCCGGAATGGAGGCAATGAGACGATGCTTTCGAAGTCATTCGCAAGTACTCTTGCCCCAGCATCCTCTAATGATACCGTTTCAATGGGAGGTTCTTTCACGCAAGCAAGCAGTTTCATCGAAGCTAATGATACGGAAGCTGTCATCTGATGCTGAACGTTAACGATTGCCATTATGATCCTCCCCTATCTTAGCGTACATGGTTTTATAAACAGAAAATGCCCTCTCCCTGTTATTCAGGAAAAAGGCACCGTTGCCGAGTGAGCCAGCACAACGCTGTGCGAAGCTCTTATCATATGTTTAGAGTAGGTTATTTTTACGCTTATGTCAATATACATAACATAATTAAACATAAGCGGACACAAAAATATTTCATGTTATATATATTGACATCAAGGTAACTCACCTCTATAATTCGAGTTGGGAACACCGTAAGACACTATAACGTAAACGACAGGCAGCACAATGACGTGCTCCGTTGGCAATGAAGCCGCGTTTCGCCCCTTTTTCAACAGGGCGAAGTGCGGCTTTTGTACATTTTAACCATCGTATGTGTTAGGCTTCACGAACGAAGCGTCGGTCCGGACCGAAACGCGAAAAAAAAGAGAAGATAAAGGGAGAGATAGGCATGGAGAAAAAAAG
>NZ_JBFRGE010000124.1:0-11571 GCF_052115185.1 Paenibacillus sp. 2TAB19
TTTTACAGGTTGCTATGATACCTGTAAAACGAACAGTTATTCCTGTACTGCCATCATTGATGTGGGCGGCGGAAACGATTTAAATAAGTATAGTGATACTCATTTCCGAAAGGGGAAATATACGTGGCCAACATCCAAGTCGTTAAGGATCATACGATTATTCGAAATGAAGACTTCATCGCCAAAGCCGAGCAACTGAAGCCTGAGCTTATTTGTACGGAGGTCCATCCGGTTCATCTTATTGATGTCGTATCCGATGAATCCGCAGTCCATGGCTGGAGAGCGAACATCCTGGAGCCGGCTGAAGCGCTTGCTGATAAAAGCTTTGGAAAAGGCGACTCTTTTATACTGGATTTCGGAACGCATCTTGTCGGCTACCTGGACCATATTCATATCAACCCCGTCGGAAGCCCGCCGGATGCGCCTCTTCATCTCAAGATTACGTTCGGCGAGATGCCGATCGAGATGGCAGAGCCATTCAGCTCGTACGAGGGCTGGATTAGCAGCTCCTGGCTGCAAGAAGAAGTATTCCACATCGATGTTCTGCCAGGCGTTCTTTCTCTTCCTCGTCGGTACAGCTTCCGTTACGTGAAGTTCGAAGTGCTCGCCGCTTCCCAAAAATACAGCGTCTCCTTCGACGAGATCGTATGCCTAACCGTCACTTCCGCTGATGTCAGCAAGGTCACGCCTTTGGAGCATACGGACGAGCTCATCAAGAAGATCGATGCAGTCAGCATCAAGACCCTGCAGGATTGCATGCAGCTCGTCTTCGAGGACGGCCCTAAGCGCGACCGTCGTCTATGGCTGGGAGATCTGCGGCTTCAAGCATTGGCGAACTATGAAACCTTCAAAAATTACGATCTAGTCAAACGGAATCTGTATTTGTTTGCCGGCGTTCCTAATGACAAAGGTCAGATTACGGCCAACGTGTTCACGTTTGCGGATCTGATCGCCGATGATACGTATCTTCTCGATTATTCGATCTTCTTCGTCACGACGCTATACGACTATTATCTGGAGTCGCAGGATATGGATACGTTGACGGAGCTATGGCCGTTAGCTCTCATGCAGATTGAAATTGCCTTGGGGTACTTGGACGAAAGACATCTCATCCGCGATTCGAATTCCTGGTATTCCTTCATCGATTGGAATCAGGATCTGAATAAGCAGACGCCGACGCAAGGCGTACTGATCTACGCGATCAGAAGAGCCATTCGCATAGCCGAAATCGTAAGCTGCGATAGCCTCGGAATGCTGCAGCAACAGCTTAATCTGACCGTGGAAGCGGCAAAAGAGCATTTATGGGATGAAGCTGCTGGCTTCTTCGTAAGCGGCGCGGACCGTCAAGTGTCCTGGGCAAGCCAAATCTGGATGGTTCATGCGGAAGTGTGGGAGCCTCAGAAAAATAAAGAGCTGCTTAATCGTTTGTTGGAAGCGAAGCCCGTTGTCGGCGTAACGACACCTTATTTGTACCACCATTTAGTAGAAGCCCTTATTATCGTAGGCGAAACCTCGCAGGCCATTGCCCAAATGAAAGCTTATTGGGGAGAAATGATCAAGGACGGCGCCGATACGTTCTGGGAGCTGTACGATCCGAGCAACAAATCGTTCTCGCCTTATGGCAATCCTATGATTAACAGCTATTGCCACGCCTGGAGCTGTACACCGACTTATCTAATACGGAAATATAATTTGTAATATAAAATGGGGTCGATTTCTCTAGTACGTCGATATGGACAGAGGAACCGGCCCCTTCTTCTATAACAAAGCGTAACCGGCTATCGCCGTCCTTTGGCGGCGCTCCATCTCGGATCGTCGTCCGTTAGGGACCCTAGCGACACGATTAGGCCATATTCCAATCCTATTTGCATCGTTGCGGACTGAGGTGACCTCATAGGTTCCCTTTTTAAACAAACTCGCGCTGAATGTCTCTGATAGAGTCCGCTGAGTCCGTAAAGATGGGAATCAGGGGAGAAAAGCACAATTAAGGTCTTTACGGTCCACACTAGGATCCATATCTTATGAGCAAAATCATATACTTTCCTAAACGTCAAAAAAACCGCACCTCCGAAGTAAGGAGATACGGCACGCGTAGGGCGATTCACCCTTTCACCGAACCCATTGTTAAGCCGCCGACAAAATATTTTTGCAAAGCCAGGAAGGCGAGCAGCAACGGCAATGCGCATAGAATACATGCGGCGAATAGAACGTTCCACTGGGCCGGATTCTGTTGGTCGCCTAGGAAACCGAGCATAGCGACGGGGAGCGGCGCATCAAGCGATTTTGTAATAAAGACCATGTTAAAGAAGTAATCGTTCCAGATCCAGACGCCCTGCGTAATGATGACGGATACCGTTACCGGCATGATAAGCGGAAATACAATTTGCCAAAAGCGTCTGAACAACCCCGCTCCATCGATGTGGGCCGCCTCCTCGATTTCCTCCGGCACGCCGCTGCGGATGAAGCCGGTATACAGGAAGGTGGAGAATGGAAGGCTGCATGTAATAAACAACAAGATAGGCGTATATTGATTCATTGGAATGCCAAGGCCTTTGATCATCTGAATGATCGGAATCAATACCATCTGCCCGGGTATGACGAGACCGGATAAGAAGAAGACATATAGAAACTTGCTGAATCGGCTTCTAATTCTAGCAATCGGGTAGGCCGCCATCGCTGCAAGCACGACGACAAAGAATACCGAAACCGAAGTAAGGACGACGCTGTTCCATAGCGCTGTCGGGAAATGCATGCGTGTGAACGCCGATTGAAAGCTGTCGAATGTAAACTCGTTAAACCAGTTCAGCGGATTCGTCATGTTGCGCGGCGATCGCAAAGAACTCGAGAGAACGATCAGGAGCGGAATCAAGTTAATAAAGACGAGCACCAGAATCGCTATATGCGTTAGCAGCTTTCCAATAGGGGAACCGCTTCTCATGCCGATACCTCCCGTCTGTTCAGGGTAAATACGCAAACCATTGTAATGAGAATGATGATGGCGAAAGAAATAATGCCGAGCGCAGAGGCTTTGCCGAACAATTGATCCGTGAATGCCATCTTATACATCGCGTAGATCAGCGTATTCGTCGATGTGCCAGGCCCACCGTTTGTCATGACAAACGGATAATCGAACGCCTTCAAGCCGTTAATGACACTTAGCGTAATATTGATCGTAACGGAAGTAGCCAGCAGCGGAAGCGTAATGAAACGGAACAACTTCCATCTGCCCGCCCCGTCGATTCTTCCCGCCTCCAGCAAATCATGCGGCAAAGACTGAAGACCGGCCAAAAAAATGATCGTGCTTACGCCTAGGTTTTTCCATATGTCGACAGTGATGATGGCGTACAAAGCTTTCGTATAACTGCCAAGAAAATTGGTATCTAAGCCCGTAATGCCAATACGATCAAGCAAGGCGGCGATCAGCCCCTCTTCCGGCATATAGACGTAGCTCCATATAAATCCTACTACGATCGCGCTGAACAACGTAGGAATGTAAAAAGCCGAACGGTAAAACCCTTTGGCTCTTATGTTCGCATTTAGTAAAAGAGCGATTAATAAAGCAATTAAATTGCCCAAAACGACTGTAAGGACGGTGTATAGAAGCGTGTTCTTGATGGATTCAGCAAGGATCTCTTCCTTGAAGAGCGTCTTGAAATTGGAGAAGCCGACGTAATCGAACTGCTGAACGTAACCGTTAAAATCCGTCAGGCTGTACTGGAACAGCCGAGTAATCGGAAATATCCAAAAAACACAGTAAAAGAGGAGAGCCGGCAAAACAAAGAAATACATCGTTTTTTTCATTACGGCACTATTCATGTTGATTCTTTCCTTTCCCGGTCAAAATCGCGGCGAGGGGCGGGAAGCCCCTCGCCGCTGACTGTCTGCATTAGCCTTTGAACAGCTCTTTGTACTTGTCCTGCATCGCTTTCGTAACATCTTCCGCAGTCGTTTTCTTGCCGCCGATAATTTCGGAGAACTTGGACTGCATCACATCGCTCACGCCTGCCGGCCACATTTGGTTAGAGAAATAGAAAGCGTTGCCCGTAGTCTGAATATCCGTCAGCGCGTCCTTGAAAATATCGTTCGTCAGCTCGACTCCGTTGAATACGCTGATCGAAGGATTAGAAGCAACCCATGCCTCGAACAATGGCGACTGTCCGTCGAACAGGTATTCGAAGATTTGCTTGCCAACCTCCAGATTCGGGGAAGCCGCGTTCAAAKCATAACCTGCCGCTGTCGAAGCCGACGCGTAGACAGGTTGACCCGCTTCGTTGCCTGGGAGCGAGAAGAAACCGCGCTCGAACTCAGCTGCTCCGCTTGCCGTGACGCCCGGCAAATCCCATGTGCCCGTGAAGATCATCGCCGCTTTACCGTCAACGAACTGCTGAACGGCTTGCGAGCTAGCCATGCCAAGCGAGCCTGTCGCCACATATCCTTTGTCGTACAGCTCCTTGTATTGGTTCACCGTGTTGACCCACTTCTCGTCGGTCAGTGCCGTTTCACCCGTTTGGAGCTTCGTGTCGAACTCCGCATCTGAAGGGTAGACCGTGTTAGCCGCCAACTGATACATGCCGAACTGAATGACCCAAGGATCCTTGTCTCCCATTACGATCGGCGTGATGCCAGCCGCTTTCAGCTTATCAGCCGCAGCGAGGAAGCTCGGCCAATCCTTCGGCAATTCTGTAATCCCGGCCTCTTCGAATAACGCCTTGTTGTAATACGTTCCAAGAATGTCCATGCCCTTAGCTACGGCATAAGGTTTCTCTTCATAGCTCATATCATTCTTAGCAGCCTGACTGACATTATCCCAGAAGGAAAGGCCGGACAGATCGGCGGCATAACCTGCTTTCGCCACCTCTATTGCGCCCATGTTAGCCAGCTTCGGAAACACGAGGAAAATGTCGGGGCCTTCGCCTGCGGACAGCTTCGTTTTCACCGTCGTGTAATACTGCTCGTCCGGAAGCTTCTGCACTTCTAGCGTGACGTTAGGAAATTTTTCTTTGACGAGCTTCGGAAGCGTCTCCAGTTCAAAATCCGCGCCTTCCGCCGCTTTGGCGCCCGATACGAGCATCGTCAGCGTTACCGGTTTCTCGCTTGTACTTTCCCCCGGCGTGTTAGTCGACTGCGCATTGGTATTGTCTCCGTTATTGGCCGAATTGCTGCTTCCGCAGGCACTCAGAGCCACAACCATCATCGACGCCAGTGCAATGCCCAGCGTTTTTTTCTTCCAAAACTTCATCCGATATTCCCCCCGTACAGAAATGTTTTCTTGTTACATTTGTCATTTTAATATGTTTTTCTGTTGTTTATAAGCGCGCCATTTTTTGTTATCGCTCCGTATTTTTCGGAATGGATATACAAAAAAAGGACCCTTCAGGGTCCCTTCATCCATTTATGAAACTAATTGGATATTTCGTTCTGTAATGCCGTCATGTAATCGAGCGGAGAGTAATCATCGTTAGTGACTAGCAGCTGTGCGTTGTTCCATGCCATCAATTGCGCGTTCGTGTCGAATCTGGCTTCGAACCAAAGCGCCCCTTTCGTAACCTCGCCGATTTTTTGCTGTATTTGTTTGGTCAGCGGGGGCAAGTTCTCCGGCATGTCGCTTACATTAAAGCCAGTCACCATGCCGAGCTCGTTCATCGCACGATCCCCGTACCGTTCGAACACGTATTTGATCCATTCTCCGACTTCCGGCGTATAAGCCGACTTGGAGAACGACGTCGTAAGCCCGGCATTGACCGGATATTCGTCCAACGTTCCGCTGCCGCCCTCTACGAGCGGGATGCTGAAGAAACCGATGTTATCCGCGCCAATCTGATTCCGCAGCTCGTCGTTAAACGCGCGCAGCTGCCAGCTTCCCATATAGAACATGGCCGCCTTTCCCTGCAGGAACATATCAACGGAAGTGCTCATATCAATGGTGTTGACTCTCGGCCCAAAGTAACCGCTGAGCCCCATGTTTTGAACGACTTGCGCCGCCTCCACGAAGCCCGGACTCGTCAACGCTATTTCGCCTCTATCGACCCGCTCCATGACGTCTGCTCCGTACATGCGAATGGCGTAAGCATTAACAAGCCTTGTTATCGGCCATTTATCCTTGCCCGCGACAGAGAAAGGCTGAATGTCATGCTCCTTCAATTCCGCGGCGATGTCCAGCATTTCCTTCCACGTTTGCGGCTCGCTCAGCCCGTATTCAGAGAAGATGGCTTTGTTATACCAGAAGCCTTCGATATTAAGCTCCAGCGGGATTGCGAACAGTCCGCCATCCGCGTACGATTTCAGCAACTCTGCGGCAGCGGGATTCATAGTAGACATAAGGCCAAGCTCGGTGAACGCTTCCTCTACGTTAAGCGCAGCATCGCTGTTGATGAGATCCTGCAAGGGCTTGCCCGATTGATAGCTGAACATCGTTGGAAGATCGTTGCTGGCGGCGAGCAGTTGCACGCGCTGGTTCAGATCGCTCTCTGCCACGTTCTCGAATTTATAGCGTATCTCGGGATGCTCCGCTGCATATTCCTGCGCTAATTCGCCGATAATGCGCGCGCTTCCTTCGTTCTCTTTGTTGGAGCTTAAATAAAAGATCGTCGTCGGACTCGCGCCGGGTTCGACCTCGGGGTCCTTATCGCCACCGCACGCATGAAGCACGCTGAGCGATAAGATCGCAAGAGCTAACCGCGAAGCGATGAACAGCCGTTTGCTTCTCATATCCCTTTCCCCTTCGTACGGAATTGACCCGGGGTCATGCCCGTATGTTTCTTGAACACCTCGGAGAAATGCCGAGCATGATAATAGCCTACCTGCTCGCTAATATCCTGAATCGTCAAATCCTCGCCCAGTAACCTTTTCGCTTTCTCCATGCGGACTTTCGTCAGATGCTTAATGTAGGAGACGCCCATCTCCTCTTTGAACAGAAGACTGAAGTAGGTTACATTCATCCCGACATGATCGGCAACTTCCTGCTGGGTTAGATCTCGTCCAAGATGATCGTTCATATATCGTACGGCTTTCTCGACGGAAGCATGTTTTGACCTCGTACGAATGTCGATGATCCAATCCATGATTCGTTCCATTTCCTCGCGCAGCCAAGAGGTCATTTGCTCCAAAGTCTGCATGCCCAGCAGCTTGCGCTCGGGCAAATGACCCGGAGGTTTCAGGTCGGTCAAGCTTTCGCCTGTCTCCTTCGCTACCTCGAGTCCGTGGAACAACATACGCATCAGCTCGATTTCTGCAACCTCGGGGTCCGGCTTCATTTTGCGGAATTCGCCGAGATAGTTGTCTAGCTTTGCCATCAAAGCGTCTTTGTCGCCGATCCGCATATCGAATAGCACTTCTTCTTCGATCTCGGACAGATGCGGATCGACAGACTCGGAAACGCCAAGCTCGCTGAAGCGAATCCAGCCCTTTCCCTCTAAGTACTTGCCGTATCGCAGCGCCCTTAGCGCTTCCTTATAGCTGTTCGGGGCGAGGCCAAGCGTCTCGTACGTATGGCCCGATCCGACCGTTGCATCTCCGATGCTCTCCATGATGTCCGTCCAACCGGCAAATGCTTGCTCAAAGTGAAAGACAGCCGCGAGAAATTCGGCTCCGTTACGAATGCGTACGATCCTGTAACCGGATCCGCTAGCCAATTGTACATGCTCGTCCGATAGCGCCAGCACGGTTATCCCTTTCACCTCGGACGCATCCGGACCGAAATGCTCTGCCCAGTCCTTGATCGCCTCATCGCCTCTTTGCATCAGACCGTGTGTGCTCTGCATAAGCAACTGTTGTTTGCTTTCCTGCTTAAGCGCCGACATTTCCGAATGCTCATGAATTCGCGTGACCGCCTTGCGAATGCCATCCTTGATTTTCTCCAAGGTGATCGGCTTTTCCAGATAGTCGATAACACCAAGATGGATCGCCTTCTTCACGTACTCGAATTCATTGTATCCGCTGAATACGATACACATCGTCTCCGGCGCTTCGGATCGGATCGTTTCGATCAGCTCCAGCCCGTCCATGCCAGGCATCCGTATGTCGGTAATGACAATATCCGGCCGATGGGTTCTGAATGTCTCCAGAGCCGATATGCCGTCCTTAGCGGTGGCGACCAGCTCGACTCCGCATTCCGCCCAATTGATCAGTTTAATCAAGCCCTTCAGTACAATATACTCGTCATCGAACAAAACAGCCTTCAGCATCGTTTATGCCTCCCCCGTCATTTGCCTATATGGAAAGCGCAGCTGCACTTTGGTACCCTCTCCGACCTTGCTGTCTATCGTAAAGGTGCTTGTTGGGCCATAAAATAGACTCAGTCTCTCCTTTACGTTCAGCATACCGTAACCTTGCTCTGTCTTCGTCAGGTCTTCCATCCCGACGCCGTCATCCTCGACCGTGAAGACGAGAAATTCGCCGTCCTTCCGTCCGGTCAGCCGAATTCTGCCCTCGCCTACTTTAGGCTCCAAGCCATGATAAATCGCGTTTTCGACAAGCGGCTGAAGCAGCAGCTTCATAATCTCGAAGCTCTTGATCTCTTCCTCGATCGTTTCTTCATAGTGAAACCGATTGTCGTAGCGCATGTTTTGAATAATCATATAATGACGGATATGCTGAATTTCCTTGAACACCGGTATAAGCTCCCGCCCCTTATTCAGGCTAAGCTTAAAGCTCTCGGAAAGCGAAAGCGCCATTTGCGCAATGTCAGCCTTCTCCTCAAGCAGTGCCATGAAATAAATGGAATCCAGCGTATTGTATAGAAAATGCGGTTTGATCTGCGCTTGAAGCGAGCGAAGCTCTGCTTCTCTCTCTTTAAGCTGAGATTGCAATAAGCTTTCGCTCAATTGCTGGTTAACAATGGCTAACCGCCTGAAGGTCTGGTTGATGACGCCGACCTCGTCGGCTGCGAACGTTTCATTTCCGTCGATCGGCTGACTGCCCTTCGCCCAATCCACAATCATTTTTTTGAGCTGCAGCAACGGTTTCGTAATCGTACCCGATACAAAATATGACACGAGCAGCGCAATGCCGGCCATGAAAGCGGCAAGCAGCATCGTAATGTCGCCGATCCGATCGGACTGCCTAAGCAGCGACTTCGTCTCGACGAAATGAATGAACATCCAGCCGCTCGTCGCGTTTTTGTAGACGCTAAAGATGTATCCGGCTTGCTTAAGTCTATCCATCATGGCATCGTAATTACCTGACAGCCCGATGCCCTCCGTCTCCTCCGGTCGGTAATCGTAGACGACGGTCGGCTGACTAGTCGCCGTATCCAGCACGAGGAAGCCGCTTTTCCCGCTCTCGTTCAGCGTTTGCTCGAAGATCGTCTTCTTAATGTTGATGACTAATAGACCGATCTGACCGCCCGTCAATTCATTCGGGTCGCGCAGTACTTTTACGCTCGAGAAGGAGCTTCCCGCCGCGTCCTCCAGCACGTTATACCCGAAGAAAATCTCTTTCCCTTTCGCCGCTTGCGCCGTCTCATACCATTCCGTTAATGGAATCTGCTTGCGCGTATCGTCCGTGCCATAACGTCCGGCCTGCTCCGACCTTCCATAGCAGACCGAACGATAATTGCGGTCGAAGATGCAGATCGACTCGATATACTGCGTATCGAACAGATTGGAAACGACGATGTTTTGCAGCTTATTTGCCGTGCGGACATCGATGACGGCTTGATCGTTGCCGTTGCTGGCCCCGCTTATTAACAACTCCTTCCGGAGCTCGTCGTTGGAGAGAATGATCCGGTTCATGTTGATGATATTTCGCAGCAGCAAATCCGCCACTTCGCTCGACGTCTTCAAATACCCCCGGTTCGTTTCCATATGGTTCTGGATCAAGGTTTCCTTCGCGATGTTGAAGGAGAAGTAACCGAGCACGAACAACGGAGGGAGCGACACCAGTATCATGGCGGTAAAAAATCTTCTTCTAATCCTCGGCTKGCGAAACAGCTGCAAGGCAAAGCGAATCCGTGATTTCACGACGATCTTCCTTTAAACAAATTTGGTTATGCCTGCGTAAACAAAATATTCCCCGCCTGCGAGAGAGAAGTTCTTCCGGCAGTACAGGGAATGAACCGGCCTATTGTCTAGAGCCGTATTTAACATCAGTATAGCAGAGGAGCCCGCGCCGCGGTTCGGCGCATTTATCAGGTCAACTCCGCATTTATCGGATTGTCCCCCGAATTATTCGCTTTGCTCATCGATAATTGCTTGCAAATCGCTCATATATTGCACGGCCGAATATTCGGGCCCCGCAATGAGCAATTGCGCGTTATCCCACGCGGTCCGTTGTTCGTTCGTCGTGAACAACGCTTCGAACCAAAGCGCCCCTTTCGTAACCGAATCCAGCTTTTGCTGAATCATCCGGTTAAGCGGCGTAGCATCGCCTGCCTCCGTTACGCGGAACCCCGTAATCATGCCCTTGCCGCTTGCATAGTCGCCATAGTTCTCGAACACGAATTTGATCCATTGTCCGACTTGCTCGTTATACGCTTCCTTAGAGAAAGAAGCCGTCAGTCCCGCATTGACCGGATATTCGCTCTGCTTTCCTTGGCCGCCCTGAACCAAAGGGATGCTGAAAAATCCGATTTGGTCCGCTCCGATCGTATTCCGTTCCTCATTATCGAAGTCTCGAAGCGACCAGCTGCCGGAATAGAACATAGCGGCTTTTCCATTCAGAAACAAGTCCGTCGCTTGCCTGAAGTCAACCTTGCTGGCTTCCAGCCCAAAGTAACCTTTGAACGACATGCCCTTAATTTCCTCGGCCGCCTCGACGAATTCGGGTGAAGTGAGCTTCAATTGTCCCTGGTCGACCCTCTGCATGGCATCGGGCCCTATCTTCCGAATGAGATAAGCATTGATCAGCCGCGTGATCGGCCATTTCTCTTTCCCGGCAAGCGCGAAAGGCTGGATGCCCGCTTCTACAAAGCGGTCAGCCGCTTTCGTCATATCCGACCATGTGGTCGGCTCGGGAATATTCAGCTCGGCAAAAAGCTTTTTATTATACCAAAATCCTTCTATATTCATTTCCAAAGGCAGCGCATATAAGCCTTTCCCATCCACCAGCGCAGTCAGCAGCTCGACAGCCGATGGCAGCAGCTTATTCCGAATGCCCAGCTCGTCAAACAGCTCGGACAGATCAAGCACCGCTCCGCTTTCAATGAATTGAAGCAGCGGCTTGCCCGAGGGGTAGCTGAACATGACCGGAAGATCGTTGCTTGCGGCCAGCAACTGCAATTTAGAAGGGAGCTCGGTACTGCCAAGCTCTTCGTATTCAAATACAACATGAAGTTGATCAGTCGCATACTTGGCCGTCAATTCCTCTATAATAGAGGTGGTTTGGACATTCCCGCCTGAGGTTATGTAGGAAATGGATATATCATCCGGTTCAGGCTCTTGTGTGCGGGTACCCTGAACCCCGCATGAGGCAAGGAATGCCGGAAGTAACAGCAGCATGACCCATTTGCCATAGCCAGAACACCCTTTTGTAGCTTTCATAGCTGCACGTCCGTTTCATTAAAAAAGCAAGCGTAAACGGCTGTCGCCGTCTTTGGGCGGCGCAAGCAAACGTTTCGCGGATGAAATATAAGCC
>NZ_JBFRGE010000125.1:0-11368 GCF_052115185.1 Paenibacillus sp. 2TAB19
CGGCTACTTCTCGCGCATGAAGCTAGACTTCTAATAACGATTACACATACAAAAGAAGCTGGCTCCTGCACTGGAGTCAGCTATGGTTCGGCTGTCTCAGGATTTGTAATATTAAAGTAAGAAGCTGACTCCAGTGCAGGAGCCAGCTTCTTTTGTATGTGTAATCGTTATTAGAAGTCTAGCTTCATGCGCGAGAAGTAGCCGTTGCTTGAGCCGATATACAGCTCATCGCCATTACGATTGATTAAGCCATTCAAAATGTCCTTTAAGCGCAAATCGGGATACCCTAATATAACGTCTTGTAATCGGTTCAATTGCTTGCCGGTTTGCTTGTCAAGGAGCAATAGATCTTCGCCGTAAGAAAGCAGTAGCTTGTCATCCAGCACGATGAACTTGTTTGCTCCGTAGTAGGATACTGAACCCGTAAAAGAGGACTCTTTTGTCTTCCAGAGAATCTTGCCATCTGCTTGGCTAACAGCCGTTGGTATGCCGTCCACGGTCATGTAGACGATATCGCCATCGAATACCGCACCCGCTCCTTTGCCTGGAATCGACCATAACGTCTTGGCGTTGACCGCGTCGTATAACGCTGTCTTATACTGTGTCGGCTCGACCTCCGTCTTGTCATCTGCAGGCTGTTGAATGAGCAGGTGTTGTCCCTCGAGCGCATGAACGAATTCATGGTCTCCTATCGTATACCTCGCTTTAACCTGCTTTTTTTTCGTACTCGTATTCACTAATAGGATCTCATTGCCAAGCATGATCCATTGATCGGTTTTCTCCGGCTCGAAGGGGTTGATTGGCGACTCGATGAACGGGCGCGAATAATAGCTTGCCGGCTCGGCTTGTGTGCCCTGCGATGCTTCTTCCCACATGAGATCGCCCGTAAGCGGATCTAATGCCTGCAATGTATTATATTGAACAATCATAATGGCAGCATAACGATCACTATCGTTTATAATCTCATAGCTGTCATTTGTTGACTTGGTCCATCTTTCTTTACCGGTTGCAGCATCAAGGGCGATAATCTTGCCTTCCGCATTCGGCACGGATGATCCTTGATGGATAACAACGGTGTTTTTCGCCCTTGCCACTCTGAAGTCTTCGAGCTTACTCCCGTCGAACGTCCATACAGGCTTGCCGTCGGACAGCCTCACGCGGCTTATCCGCCGTACATATTGTTGCGAAGCGGGGTCATAGTCAATGAATACGGTAGCATATTCGTTGTTGTTGTCTAAGTAAGCTGCGAAACCGCCAAACCCTGCATCGATCCTCCACAACGTCTCGCCGGTTTCCCGATCGACCGCGTAGAGACCTCCGTTATTATGCATGCCGCTATAGCCGCCGTCATCCCCTTTGAGCAGCAGGATGCGATCCGTAACAGCTTGCAAGTACGTATAACCTAGATTGTATTCGTTGCGCYATGTCCAATTCACACCTTTGGTAGAGCTTGGCGGAAGTTCCCGATATTCGTGCATGTACTCCACAGGATACGTATAACTGCTTAATTTCTTATGCTCAGCTAAGGTTGCTGTCTGAATCAGACGCCATTCCTCAACCTTCTTCTCCTTATTAAACGTAATCGTAAAATGGACTTCTCCCAGCTCATAACGCCATGTAACGCCAAGGCGCATCGCTTCATCCGTAGTGCTCATATTGCGCGACGTCTCGATTATATTCGGTTCGCCCAGCAACTGTCTCACCGCTTCTGCATCCGTTCCTTTGGATATAACAGCCTCGATAATGGAGATCGCTTCGGTGACCGGGAGCGAACTATTCGCATCAAGGATGCCGCCTTGCACGTCTTCGCTCGATTCAATCTGTTCAGATGGGATCCAGAGCAGCACAGGCCGATTGGGCTGATATTCACCATAGGGGTTAACCGGCGATTGAAGAACGCCGTACCAGTCGTTCCAGCGGATAGCGCTGTAGATCGACTCGCCAAGATGGCTGCCGTCCGTTGTCAGCGTGCTGCCGGGGAATAAAGAATACTTTGCACCAGCCTTTACATTCAGCTTGACCGGTTGACGCACCCGAATCTCCTTAGAGGCGTCTGTACCATACCAGATCGGTAGCCGGATGAGCCCAACTTCATCGGTAGCGAAGGCAATCCATTCGCCTCGCTGCTCGGACACTTTGAATGTATCGCCAGCTTTGCCGTAGTGACTGGCTTCAAGCGGGATTGACGTAGTGTATGCTTCTCCTGCGAAGATCGGTGCTAGGGAGCTGAGTGTCAGTTGGCCATCTACCGTAAGCAATTGAAGCGGCGTAGCCGTCGGCGCAAGAGTAGGCTTTGGTGTCGCGGTAGTCGACGGGGAAGCAACAGGCAGATCTTCTGATTTGCACCCGATCGTCAGAAGAAGAGCGGAGATAAGCGTGACTACGAGAATGATACGTAACCGTTGTGGCTGGCGTTGAGGACTATCCATATGAACTCTCCCTTGAAATTGGATATTTTTCCATTTAGACGTGAAGTTGCGGAAAAAAGTTTCTGTGCGCGGCTGTTTTAGTTAGATTCATAGATTCAAGTAGTAGCGGGCAGGATGATATGGTATATTAATTCCAAAATATACCTTGGTACTAATGGAGATGAGCGATCCTATGAGCTTTGAGGTTATCGAAGCGACGATTACGTCTATGCAGGCTGCACTGACATCAGGTGAGACTACCTCTAGAGAACTTACGCTTATCTATCTAGACCGAATAGCAGCTCATGACAAAAATGGGCTAACGATCAATTCGGTTCTGTGTGTTAATCCGGAGGCGTTATTTATTGCTTCGGCGCTTGATGCCGAGCGAGCTTCCCGAGGAGTTCGAGGGCCGTTGCACGGTATTCCTATTCTACTTAAGGACAACATCAATACAATGGATCAGATGAGCACAAGCGCAGGTTCGCTGGCGCTGGCGGGCTCCTATGCGGGAGAAGACGCAACGGTTGTGAAGAAATTGCGGGAAGCGGGCGCCATTATACTCGGCAAAGCTAATATGACGGAGTTCGCGAACTTTATGACAGATGGCATGCCTTCGGGATACAGCTCGCGCGGCGGTCAGACGCTCAATCCGTATAACATCTCCAAGCCGACTGGCGGCTCGAGCGCAGGCTCCGGCGTTGCCGTTGCGTGCAACTTCTGTATGGTCTCTATTGGAACGGAGACGTCGGGCTCGATACTTAATCCTGCGAATCTGAGCTCGACGGTCGGGATCAAGCCTACTGTGGGGCTCGTTAGCCGTTCCGGCGTTCTCCCGTTATCGACGAGCCAAGATACGGTTGGACCAATCGCTCGGACGGTGACGGATGCGGCTATCGTGTTGAGCGCCATAACCGGCTATGATGAATCGGATGCGGCGACAGGGGCGATGCAGTGGAAGGGGCATGGCGATTACACGCAGTATTTGGCGCGAGGCGGTTTGAGAGGTGCTAGAATCGGTATTCCAAGAGATTATTATTTCGAGGAGCTGACGGAGGAGCAGCTTGCGATATTCGATGCTGCCGTCCAAGTGATGAGGGGGCAGGGGGCAATTATCATTGATGCCGCCAATATTAAGACAGCTCGTCAAATCGTTTATTCCTCGGTCGTGCTTAATGAATTCAAGTCGGCGCTTAATGCTTACTTAAGCAAGCTGCCGGCAGGTGCGAAGCTGCGATCGCTCAAGGATATTATCGCCTTCAATAATGAGCATCCCATTGAAGCGCTGCGTTACGGTCAGACGACGCTGCTTGCGGCAGAGACGACGACAACGGGTATGTTGACCGAAACGCCGTACTTGCGGGATCGCGCCGCCGATCTGCGGCTCTGCAAGGACGAGGGCATCGATGCGACGCTTGCTGAGCATCAGCTCGACGCCTTGCTCTTCCCGGCCGACTTCGGCGCTAGAATTACGTCTCGCGCCGGATATCCGAGTATCATCGTACCTGCAGGCTACACATCCGAAGGCGTACCGTTCGGCGTGACGTTCGCCGGAGCGGCATACAGCGAGCCGATGCTTATTAAGCTAGCTTACGATTACGAGCAAAACTCGCTCGTCCGCAAGCCGCCGTCGCTTAAGAGTTACGTCTAAGGCCCGCTGCAATGCAGGCTAACGCTTAACTTTAAAGTGTACGACGGCGCTGTATACCATTTTCTCCATCTTCGGATGGAACGTCACCTGATGGCTAATGGAATGGACATCAAGCATAAGCGCCTTGTTCATATCGATCTGACTATTGACCATACGCTCCAGCGACTTCAAATCCGTCGCTTCAAAAAACTCGATTTTCGTATCCAATAAATCCAAACGGAAATCCATTTTGTAATCCCCAATCTTTAAGTTTCTATTAATCGTCGTTAATACACATTATACCTATTCATAAGGAAGAGAGCGAGGGAGCACCCGAATTGATGGATCGTATTTGGAAGTACAAGTTTCATTACCTTATCGTATTGCCGGCATTACTGCTTATTGTTATCTTCAAGCTAATTCCGCTCATTCAAACGATGTATTACTCCTTTATTGACTATAGTCCGTTTCGAGGAATGTTTGGCAGTCCTTGGGTGGGTTTCGGCAACTTCAAGRCACTGTTCGAGGAAGCATATTTTTGGCAGTCGCTTCGTAACACTGTTATTATTCATTTTGGTTTCGTATTCGTAAGCGGTGTTATTTCTTTGTTGCTGGCTCTTGCACTAGGGGCTATACGTTCAAAAGCGGTTAGAAACACGTTCCAAGCGATTTTCCTCATTCCTTATGTTGTCCCGTCGATCTTTACTGTCGGAGTCGTGATGATTCTATTGTCGCCAGATCATTCGCCTATTGACCTGACGGACGATCTGCTGCTCGCAGACCCGTTTTGGACGAAGCCAATTATCATTGTTGTTGAAGTATTCCGAAGCTTAGGTATTCCAGTGTTGATCGGACTTGCTGCAATCCTAACCAATGGCGCTGCACAGACGGCTGGCGTGCGTGGCAGATCTAATCTAGCTGCTGCATCAAGAGCGATAGCTGCCTATTTGATTCTCTATCTATCGTTCATACTCACAGGCCAGCTTGAGTTGACGTCAAATTTAGTCAATCCGATTACGATGGAAAGTGGAAACACAGTCGATAATTACATTATGTCGAATGGGTTGATGCTGGCTAGATATAGCTTATCAGCCGCCGCAGGAGTAATTGTATCGATAATTCAGTTGGTTCTTGTGATTCTGGCATACCTGCTCGTGAGAGGCAAATTCCTACGCGATTTGTTTAGCGGAATTCAAAATCGGAATGCAATTCAAGATACTAATAAGGCAAATACGTGGTGGGGGACAGCTATCTCCGCGTTATATGCAGCAGTCATATTGCTATTCTTATATTTCCTGTTAGTGGATCCGTTCACGAGAAAAAGCACTTCAGGAGTTGGCGTGTGGGATCATATGTCATTATGGAATATAGCCGGGTATTCGATTAGTTATTTTGTTGCTGCAGTCGTCTTTATGCTTATTACCGTAACGCTTGCGTATCCATTAACCGTAAAAAAATTGCCTGGCCGCAGCTTATATAAACTGTTTCTGCTCTTCGTGCTGCTATTCAATAAAAATCTGATTGGCGAATTTTTCCTTTTTATGGAGCTGGACATGGTAAATACGATGTTTCCACAAATGTTCATAGGATTTTTTGCACTTGCTTCTGTATTTGTGCTGAAGTCGATATTTAATAGCCGGTACAGCGATCTGAAGGAACAGGCTGAGGCAAGCGGGCGTGGTGAGCTGCATACGTTCTTCACGCTATATATTCCTAAGGTATGGAAGCCGCTGTTGGCGCTTGGCGTACTGCAATTCATTTCATTGTGGAATGCCTATTTGCCTTCCATCATTTACAATGCTCGAGAGGATGGACACTCTCCCGTTGCAAAGGGGTTTCGGTTGTTAATGAGCGATCCTGCGAACTTCACCGATCCAAGCGTTTGGCAGTATTGCGCACTCATAAGTTTGCCGCCGATCATTCTGCTGCTCGTATTCCGTAAATGGATTACTTCCGAGGTGCTCGCTAGTCAGATTACGAAATGATTGAGCGCTACTGTAGTTCGATGTCAGAAAGAGAGCTAGCTTCGCAAGAAGCAAGCTCTCTTTCTTGTTATTGGCTATACCTCAAATCTACCAGTTCATGTATACTGTTGGTATTGTTTAGAGAAGGGGTTGCTTAAAGGAATGTATGTAGATCCGTCGTTGGTGCACAAGAAAGAAAAAACGTATTATGTAATAGCGCTCGTATTTAGTATTATAGCTTCGCTCGTATTGTTGATTTCGATTATAGGCATTTATATTTTATTGTTTATTGTCGTCGTGCCGCTCATTGCTCAAGCGATACTGAACGCGAGCATTCGAATAAATGGCGTGCGAATTACGCAAAAGCAATTTCCCGAGATATACGAAATCGTATATCAACAGAGCTTGCGGATGGGGCTTCCATCGTTGCCGGATGTATATATCATGGAATCAAGCGGGGTATTGAACGCCTTCGCAACCCGGTTCTTTGGCCGAAATATGGTCGTGCTTTATTCGGATTTATTCGAGCTGATGAACAGAGGCGGGAGCAAGGAGCTGACGTTCGTCATCAGTCACGAGCTTGCGCACTTGCAGCGGAGGCATCTAACGAAGCACCTGTTCATCATTCCAGCCATGTGGCTGCCGTTCCTTGGCGACGCCTACTCGCGGGCATGTGAGTACACATGCGACCGAATGGCTACTCATTTCACAGAGGACGCTGAAGCGGCAATGAACGGACTAACGGTACTGGCAGTGGGCAAGAGCTTATACAAACAGGTGGACCGTGAAGATTATTTGCTTCAGAGCAGCAGTGAGCGCGGACTTTTCGTATGGCTCGCGGAGAAGTTGTCAACTCATCCTCCGCTTCCTAAGCGGATCGATGCGATTCAGCGGTATGTCGACCCGCATCTGTCTCCGCGCTACCGGTCGTCGAGGATGACTTATATTATAATTGGCTCCGTCTGTGTTGCGATCTTAGTAATGTTTATTACCGGAATTGTTTTATCCGCTTCGCTTTTCAAAGTGGCAACTGGCGCGTTTGAGGACAGTACGCAGAACGAGGAACTGCTGGATGCTGCATTGAACGGGGAAACTCTTCGCGTTACGGAGCTGCTGCAGGCAGGCGCTGATCCTAATACTACCGATTATGATGGATGGACCGTGCTTATGAGTGCCGCTGATCAGAATAACTTAGAAATGGCAAAAGCGTTGCTTGAGTCAGGTGCATCGATTGATTTGATCGAGGAAGAATATGAGAATACAGCATTGACGGTAGCAATAACAGGCGGCTATGTTGAAATGGCTAGATTGCTGCTTGACCATCAGGCAGACCCGAATCTGCAGGACAGCTATGGATGGACGCCTCTGATGACTGCCGCATCACACGGTGATGAGAGCGCGGTTATGCTGCTGCTCGAATATGGTGCTGAACCGTCTACGATAGACGATTCGGGCTGGAGTGCTTCTGACTATGCGTTAGAATCAGGTTACGAGGAGCTGGCTGAGAAGTTGAAGCCGGGAATAGGGGAAGCAGCTTAGCTGCTTCTCCCGCTTCATCATAACAAAGAAAGAGAAGCTTGATTGCTCAAGCTTCTCTTTCTTTGTTAAAGCTATGTATGATTGCTGTACCTTCATAGTTTCACTATGGTCGGGACGACACGATTTGAACATGCGACCCCCTGGTCCCAAACCAGGTGCTCTACCAAGCTGAGCTACGTCCCGTGAAAGAGATGGTGCCGTCGAGAGGACTTGAACCCCCAACCTACTGATTACAAGTCAGTTGCTCTACCAATTGAGCTACAACGGCGCGTTATTCTCTTTGACACAAGATGTATTATTACACACAACTCGTCCTTTATGCAAGCTTTTTTTTAAAAAAAATTTGATCTACTTCTCAAGCTAGCTTTTTCCGCCGAACCATGCCTCGCTTAAGAGCCGAATACCTTCTGTAAGCTGGGCTTCCTCCATGCCTCCAAATCCAATCATCATATAGCCCCCCGGACAATCTGCAGCATGATTCCAATGACGGGAAGGGGAATAGGCACGGCAGCCCGCAAGTTCTCCAAGCCGAAGCAGATCCTCGCTTTGCCGGCCCTTCACATGCAGCAATAGATGAAGACCGGAACGGTCGCCGATTACTTCGACGTGTTCTCCCATCCAGCGCTGAATAGCGGCCGTAACTGCTTTATGTTTCCCTTGATAGATGCGCCTCATCTTACGGATATGTCTGGCGAAATGTCCCCGACTCATGAATAGCGTAACCGCCTTCTGAATAATAGGGGAGACGGGGTGACTGTAATTTGCAAGCTTGTCCTGAACGGTTGCCATTAAGGTTGGGGGAAGGACAAGATAGCTTAAACGTGCAGCAGGCAGGAAGGATTTGGAGAACGTACCCATATAAATAACCTTGTCCGCTGTATCAAGCGCTTTGAGCGCAGGAACAGGTTGACCGTAATAGCGGAATTCGCTATCGTAATCGTCTTCCAATATAAGCCCGTCACAATCAATCGCCCATTGCAGCAGCCTTGTTCGCTTATGAATAGGAAGTACCATACCGATCGGGAATTGATGGGAAGGAGTCACATAAGCGACCTGCACGCCAGCCGTATAAAGACGCTCAATCTGAATACCGTCATGCTCCAAAGGAATAGGGCTTAAGGAGCAGCCGTGATTGCGCAGCACCGTCTTAACACCCGCATAGCCGGGTTCTTCCATGCCAATACGCTGCTCTCGCAGCGACAGGAGCTGGCACAGCATGCTCACAGAATGTTGTGTACCCGCGCATACGATAATTTGGTTGGGATGACAATGGACTCCGCGTGATTCGAAAGCGTAGCGGGCAATCTCTGCACGTAACTCAGCATCCCCTTGATAGTGTCCGTACCCAAGAACCTCGCTTGACCTGCTCGAGACGGCTTCGACGAGACAGCTTTTCCATACTTCATGAGGAAACCGTTCGATCTCCATATCTCCATACTGGAAGTCGTAATCGACTTTGCGCGGCAAAATAGGCTCGTCAGCCATGTTCACAATCTCCGATTCCATCTCCGTCTTATCTGTCTTTAAAGGCCATATGAGCTCCTCCAGCGGTAATACGCGGTAACCACCTCGTTCCTTGCTGTCCACATAGCCTTCCGACAGAAGCTGCTGGTAAGCCGCTTCTATCGTATTTTTGCTGAGGCCAAGATGAAGCGCAAGCTGCCGGATAGCCGGTAATTGGACCCCTTCGGCAAGCGACCCCGCTTCAACCTGGGATCTAATATATTTGTACAGCTGCATGTAGACCGGCTGGCTGCTTTGTTTATCGATAATGGGAGAGATGGCGATCATCGTCATGATTTATCTGACCCCTTTAGAATTATAGTTTTTGTCACTTTTCGTAGTGACAACGATTGTATAACATGACAGTAACACATATCTATTCCATTTGGGAAGGTGAAGAACATGTTTACCGTACGTTTGGATGTAAGAGCATGCAGCGATCAAACAAAGATCGATTTTTTTCTGAATCAGGCACAGACCGGATTTCTTGGTCTATCGGACGGCAAGCTGCCGTATGTTGTACCTCTTAATTTCGTTTGGTGGAATGGAGCGATCTATTTTCACGGGGCTGAAGAGGGTAGGAAGGTAAGGATCATTGCGGACAATAACGAAGCATGCTTTACGGTTAGTGAAAATTATGGGACGATTACGCATCCAGTACCTGCGCATACCGACACCGCATATATGAGCGTTATGATCTTCGGTAAAGCGGAGCAGGTTACGGAGCGGGAGGAGGCGCACGCGGCGATGCGGGCGCTCCTTGACAAGTATGTGCCCGGCTTTTATAAGGACCCGCTGGCGAGAACGCATCTGGAGCGCTATCGCTCCTCCAAAGGCAGCGCAACGCATGTGTACAAAGTAAGCTGTGAGACGTTGACCGCGAAGGAAAATGCGACTGCCGAGAGTAGGACGTACAAGCCGGGATTAACAGTCGACCAGGCTTAGAGCTAGCCGGAAGCAATAGCAAACCCAGCCTGTCAAAAAAAAGAGGATGCTGCTCTGCGAATCCATTGGATTCACGGAGAAAGCATCCTCTTGCTGATTAGGATAAGATTAGGCCAGCTCGCCCTCGACAACGGGCTCGTTTTGTTGAATAAGCATCTCTACTTTACGAATGCGGTTTTTGCTCGTCTCGCGGATAATGAACATCAGGTTCTCGTAATGATGCTCCTTGCCCGGCTTCGGATCTTGCACTTGACTGTACAGCCAGCCGCCCACCGTATCGACATCCTCGTCCTCGAAGATCGTTCCTGTAAGGTCCGCTAGTTCATCAAGCGATACTTTTCCGTCCAGCAAGTAGCAATTATCTGCTAGCTGTTCTACGTCCTTGCGTTCATCAGCATCGAATTCATCGCGAATCTCGCCGACGATCTCTTCTAATATATCTTCAATCGTAATGAGTCCCGATGTTCCGCCGTATTCATCAACCAAGATAGCGATATGGACGCGTTCCTGTTGCATTCTCTTCAGCAGCGACTTAACTGGCGTTACCTCAGATACGCTAAGTACCGGATGAACAAGCTTCTTGAATTCAAAGTTGCTGTTCGATTCATATTCTAGGAAAAGCTGCTTCGTGTTGATCATACCTACAATATTATCTTTGCTCTCCAGTGCGACCGGGAAGCGGGTATATTGTTCTTTGCGAATGATTTCCATATTTTCTTGCAACGATTTGTTCGTAAATAAGCAGATCATATCTGTGCGGGGAACCATAATTTCCTTGGCTAGCAGCTCGTCGAATGCGAAGATTCGGCTCACATAGCCGTATTCGGTATTGTTGATCTTCCCGCTCTGATAACTCTCATTAAGAATAATCTGAATTTCTTCCTCGGAATGAGCTTCTTCATGCTCCTTGGCCGGCTTAAGTCCGAACAATCGTACGATTCCGTTAGCTGAGCCGTTAAGCAACCAGATGAACGGGTACATAATTGTATGGAAGAAAATGATTGGTTTAGCCGTTAGGAAGCTGATAAACTCGGCTTTCTGGATGGCCCAAGTTTTCGGTGCAAGTTCACCGACAACGACGTGTAGAAACGTTACTGAAACGAAAGCGATAATAAAGGATAAGATATGGCTAATATCACTATTGAGTTCAAATCGTTCAAATAAGGGTAAAAGCATTTTTTCAACGGTCGGTTCTCCCAACCAGCCCAGCCCGAGCGCAGTAATTGTTATACCTAGTTGGCAGGCTGACAAGTAGGCATCCAGATTGCTCGTAACCCGTTGAACGGCAAGAGCGTTCTTCCGGCCCTCAAGCACTAACTGATCGATTCTACTGGAGCGAAGCCGGATAATCGCGAACTCCGTTGCCACGAAAAAAGCAG
>NZ_JBFRGE010000126.1:0-11326 GCF_052115185.1 Paenibacillus sp. 2TAB19
GAGGAATAAGATGAGATAAAGTTTCCTGGATTTTTTTGCTGTTTCTCATTGTAGCTCATTTACTTCACTTTTGATTATTAATGCTTTCCTATTGTTCTATTTTAATCGATAATTGTTTTTCTCTCGGTCATTCTATCTTAGTGATTCTTTCTTTGTCTTTATTTCTGTAGTTATTTAATGACATCTCAGCAGCGACATTCGTTAAGTTCAAATTCATCTTACTGTGCAAACGTTCGTCAGATTCCATCATCCAATATTCAATATCTTATTATCATTATTTTACCAATTTACGGTAATTATTCGTTTGTCTAATGCTTATCCGTTTATTTTCTCAGCCATTGCGGTGCCCACCAATTCCATTTTCCTAGCAGCTTCATTAATGATGGCATCAGCAGCATTCGGATAATGGTTGCATCGATAAGGATTGCTGCAGCTATGCCAATACCGAGCTGTCTCACCCCGACAACATCACCGAATGCGAACGGTACAGTTACAGCGATGATGATTGCTGCTCCGCAGTTAATAATTCTGCTTATCGAGGACATTCCTATTAGGATGGCCATTTCATTGTCCTGCGTTCGCTCATATTCCTCGTAGATTCTTGATACGAGAAACACGCCATAATCCATGCTGATCCCAAATGCTAAGCCAAATATGAATACGGGTATCATAATGGCAATGCTGCTTGGCTCCATACCGAAGAGCCCTTCCTGATAGATCCAGCTTATAATTCCGAAGGCTGCCCCCATGCTCAAAAAATTCATGATGATCGTTTTCAATGGAATGAGAATAGAACGAAATGCGAGGAATAACACGATATAGTTGGATACAATCACAAATAGGAGCACATATTTCAAATTGTTGAAAACATCATCATACACCTCTTGCTGATACTTCGCTTCGCCGCCAAGTAAAAACGGGAAGTTGGATTGTTCACCTCTCCGCTCCCATTCCCTCAACCAGCTCCTAACTTTTTCTGAAGCAGGGTCTCCGTGCACCATAACTCGTATGAGCATTTCATGATCATTCACTTCTGGTTCGGCCATTACTGCTGCGACTAGTGGATCACTCGTTAATTGCTTTATAAGCTTAGATTTCTGTGACGCAGTGTCGTAACTCAACAGATCACTATTTCCTATAGCAACCAGATACACTTCCGAACTTCCTTGAGGATTGAATTGCGTTTGGTAGTCTTCATAGGCAATTCGGCTGGCATAGCCAGGCGGCAAAGAAGATGCATCCGGAATACTAATGGTCATGCGTGCTAGTGGTAGTAAACAAATGATCAATAGTAGTACAGCAACCAGGACATGCCGAATTGGTCGTTTAAGCACATAACGTGACATGAACAACCATTTATTGCCCTTGTTAAATATAGAAATATGCCGTTCTTCTTTTATAGCTGGCCACATAACGGTAAGAAGCGCTGGAACGAATGTTAATGCTATTAATAATGATATCGCTAATACAAGTGCAGCACTAATCGCAATCGAGGAGAACATCGTCAGTGGTACGAATAGCACTCCGATCAGTCCCAAACAAACGCATACACCGGAGAAAAAAACAGCTCTTCCTGCTGTCATCATTGTCATAACCAACGCCTGTTTGGCAGAGTACCATTGCAATTGCTCACGGAAGCGGCTGACAATCATCAGAGCAAAATCGATGCTAAGCGCGAATCCAACCATCGGGATAACGCTTAGCACAAAGTTGGATAACTCGGTTACCGTACCCAGTCCATACACGATACCCATCGTGCCCATTACCCCGATCATGCCGGCGATTATCGGAATAAGTGCAGAGCGTATGCCGCCGAAAGCTAGCAGCAAAATAACGAAGGCTGCGGGTAAGCCTATTCGTTCTGCTTTAATCAAATCCGTTTGGCTCGCCCTATTCACATCGGCTTGTACAACGGATTTCCCCGTTAGGCTCACCTTAATCTCTCTATGACTAGGCAGTTGCTCACGAATCTGAGCGAACACAGCATTCATTTCATGGGTGCTTTGTTCGAAGGAAAGCAGCGCATATGCAAAATTGCCGTTAAACATCATTTCATTATTTACCGGTGACAGCAAGCCAATGAGCCCATCCAAACCCTGTAATTGGTTCAAGGATTGCTGAATATGTCGCTGAAAAGTCTGAGTAGAAACGTTTTCCTTTTTCTCGAATAGTAAAATAACGGGTTGTTCGGGGATATGAAAATCAGATGCCATTAGTTGTTCTGCTTCAATGAATGATCCATTAGGTACTAAGCCGTGATCATCCAGCACGCTAGGCAGTTTAGGCGCGAAATAACCAAAAAAGAGCATAAACAACATCCAACCTATAAGGATCGTTTTCGGAAATCGATACGCGACGACCGCGAGCAGTTGAAACATCAAGGCCAGACTCCTTTTTGCTTCGAATCACGTTAGACCTTCAATTCATTTCAAACGAGTAGCCTGAACCAACTTATAAGCCAGTCCCGGTGCAACGGGAGCTGCCGCAAGCATCAATCTCGGCAATATCGGCAAATCAAACAGCCATTGCAGCCTTCTTCCCCACTTCATAGGTCCATTGAAGTCTTTATGAATCGCTTGCGAGTATTGCTGTTCCCATTGTGCCAGCGTAATCTCACCTTTCAAGTAGCGGCCGACCAGCGGCGTACATAATCCAGCGGATCGCAAAGCCATCGACATTCCATCACCGCACAGTGGCGGTAGCATGATGGAGGAATCTCCGACACGAGCAATTGATTCCCATGTTAAAGGCTTCCGGCTTAGTCGGACGGGAGCGACGGCAGCTTGTGTTCCTGATAAGGGAACGGCATGAGCCAGTCGCTTGGCAAGCTTCGGATTTCGTCGACAAACTGCACGGATGAAGCCTAATATTGATTTATCTGAATCTACTAGATCAAATTCCTTTCGATCTAGCAGAGCAGCGACGTTAACCCGTCCGCCTTCGATCGGAGAAATGCCCAAATAACCGCCGTCAAAGAAATAGAGTTCAACAACAGAGTCCACGTCTATGCCGGTAAAATGTGATTTTACGCCAATATATTCGTTTTTAGAGTCATACACGTCATGTCTGCCAGGCAGTCCATTCCGATTCGTAGCTCCCCATGCCGCAATAACAGCACGTGCACGGAAAAGCTTCGGCACAGCACAGCCGGCTTGCCTCGTTTCTATCGAATAACAATTGTCACTAAACGTAAGAGCTGTCACGGTCGTTTGCGTATAAAGCTGAGCGCCTGAAGCAACAGCTGCATGGTGTAGTGCCGGATCTAGAGAGTAACGGCTAATCCCAATGGCTGAGCCTGGCAGTGCAATTTCAAGCGCTTGTCCATAACGAAAGTTTAATCGTGTTCGCTCAATGGACATCGGTCTTAGTTCTTCAACATACTGCTCCAAACCAAAGGATTGCAGCATACTTCTAGATTCTGGAGATAGAAATTCTCCACACACCTTATGCCTAGGGAATGCCTTCTGATCAAGCAACACGGTATCCAGACCCTGATCCGCCAATAGCTTGGCCAAGCTGCTGCCCGCCACGCCAGCGCCAAGGACTGCCACATCATGGATAGCCAACGTCATAGGCGATGCCTCCCAAGCTTAACCTGCTGCTCATGTCTAATAAGAACGGCATATCGGAACAACGGCCGCCATGAATAGGTCAAGTCTACCCCTTCGCCGAGTGATTCCTTTAATAGCTCCCAATCAGCGATTTGAAATCCTTTGGCCACGGATAGCGGACCGTCATTTACAATATAACGGTTGCTGGATATAAGGCGCGTCGTCACCCAAACGGCTGACCATGCCAGCCAGTGCCGATGAATGTCATTGATGACCACGCCGAGTCGCGAGAGAGATAACATTTTCAAGATTACTGCTGGCAGTTCTTCTTCCCCAAAATGATGCAGAAACTGCGTTCCGGTAACGATATCGACAGACTGTTCAGACATATCGAATAAATCGTATTGCAGCACGTTTACTCTTGGTTCATGACGGTAGAATTGCTTAGCTTCTTCACAAGCTTCCGTTGTTTTGTCGACAAGCGTAATTGATGCATCGATTCGGTTCATGTCTAACCATTGCAACAGCCGCCGATTAACGTCGCCTGAACCGGAGCCGATGTCCATGATGGATAGATGTTTCGGCTTATTCGCTTCGTTCCACAGCCTCTCGATTCCATACATAGTCGGCGCAGCAGCTGCGAAAATCCGATTCAGCCATCTAAGATGACGGAGCGCTTCCCGAAGCTCAATGCCTCCACTCGTGAAGTCGTCCATCAATTCCGGCGTTACAGCACGTTTGCTGCCTTTTTTAAGCATGAGCTTCAACTAATTTCACTTCTCTTCGTTGGTTGGATGGAACATAGCTGATTTGTACCATTTCACAAGTGAGTCCTGGCCCGAAAGCAAGTGCAAGACCGCTGGCAGGGCCAGCCCCTCGCTCTATTAAGTGCTGTCTCATCTCGTCCAGTACAAACAAAATGGTCGCCGATGACATGTTCCCGAAATCGCGCAGCACGTTACGGCTTGGCCTTGATTGCTCCTCCGTAAGCCCATAGCTATCAACTAGCGTATCGATAATACCTTTCCCACCGGGATGAATGGCCCACAATTCAGGCAACTTATTTTCACCGATGAGCTGCCCAATTTGCTCGGGGATCGTAGCGCCAATCAATTTGGGGATATTCGGTGAAAGATAAAGATCAAATCCGAAGTTGCCGACCTCCCACACCATTTCATCTGCACAATCCGATAAAAGAACGGATCGGTCCGTCCCTAATCGAAATACGCCCCTCGCATACTGTAGTTTCTCCTCTAACGACCCAATCACACATGCTGAAGCGCCATCACCGAAAAAAGACGCGCCAAATAACGCTTCGCGTTCGCTGGAGGGCTGAATGTGAAGCGTACATAATTCGACGCAAACCAATAACACTTTGGCCTTGGCATCACTTTCAATAATGTGCTTCGATAGGTTAATGCCTCTTAGCCCTGCGGCGCAACCGAGAAAGTTAAGCGGCAACCGGTTAACGGTGGCAGCTAACTCCAATTCTCTCACGATAACGGTATCCATACCGGGAAGAAATTGACCTGTACAGCTTACTGTTATCAAATGTGTAATCTCGGACGCCTGTAAGTTGGCATCTTCCATAGCCTTTCTCGCAGCAACTATTGCAAGCGGGACGGATTCTCTCTTATACGTTTTCATACGATCAGCTGTCGTTGGAAGTTCTTCGCCGGACGCCTGAAGAAAGTAACGGCACTGATCAGCCGATTCCAATAAATTCGGCTCGCATGTATACCGTGTCTCTACGCCACATTGTTTAAATATTCGTTTGGCCCAGCGCGCAGAGTCGGGATATTCTCGTAGGGCCTCCGTCAAACGCTGGGACGTATTCGTTTGTTCAAGCTTATAAGCCGGTACGGCTGTACCTATTCCAACAATCGCAATCGCTTGGTTCAATTGGTTCATAGTCGTTCCATCCTCTCCATGCTCGCTTTGAATATATCTATTCGTCGCAGCATTTCAATATGATGGAAATCATAGAATCATATGGACGGATTTTGAAGTGCTGAAATCTTCGTTATTGACACCTCTGACCGATAAAAACAATCTCCAATGGGTAATATAAATAGTAAAAAAAGGAGGTTCAACACGTGCAGACAGTATGGAAAGGCGCAATAAGCTTCGGTCTTGTCCATGTGCCGGTGAAGATGTTCACGGCTACCGAAGACAAAGATATTCACTTTCGCACGATTCATAAGGAATGCGGTATGCCGATATCGAATGTCCGAACATGCTCCCATTGCGGCAAAAAGGTTGAGCAGGAAGATATYGTGAAAGGCTTCGAGTACGAGAAAGGAAAGTTTGTTATTTTCAACGAGGATGAGATCGAATCTCTGAAGCCTGAATCCGCGAAAGTGATTCAGATTCTGGACTTTGTTTCGTTGTCGGATATCGATCCGCTGTATTATCAGAAACCTTATTACCTCTCGCCCGATCTATCTGGCGCCGGAGCTTACAGCTTGCTTCTGGAAGCGATTAAGGACACAGGAAAAATAGGAATTGCCAAAATCTCGATCCGAAGCAAGAGCAGCTTAGCTGCGATTCGTGCAGTAGGCAACTGTTTATGTCTGGAAACGATGCATTATCCGGATGAAATCAGGCCAATCGCCTCGGTCCCGAATCTCCCCGAGCAAACGGTCGTGAACGAGAAAGAGCTTCAGATGGCGAAGCTGCTTATCGAGCAATTAACGGAAACCTTCCAGCCGGACAAGTATACAGATGATTATCGTATAGCACTTACGAACGCTATTCAGCAKAAAATCGCCGGCGAAGGCGTCGATAAAATAACGTCTCCGTCCGAGACTCGTTCCAATGTCATCGATTTGATGGCTGCCCTTCAAGCGAGCATCGAGGCGGCGAAGGCGCCGCCGGCATCACCACCAAAGCCAAAACGCAAAAGCTCGTCTAAACAAACGAAAGAAATCGTATGATTTAGATAAATCGCCCCCAATAAGCCTATCCCTCATAGCAGGCTTATTGGGGGCACTTTAATTGCTACTATTAGCAAGTTCAAGTATGTAAGTAATTTCATCCTTATGGGAATAGTTGTCCGATGTTGGTGTTTCCAATAGGATTGGAAGCTCACCGATGACCGAGGATTGTAATAGCTGCATCATCGCATTTGCTCCGATATATCCCTTGCCAACTTGAGCATGCCGATCCTTAAAAGAGCCGCTTGGATAGACCGAATCATTAAGATGGATCGCCTTCAGGTCGGCGAAATATTCTAATTGGGTCCCCTTCTCTACAAGATCAGCCCAATTATGTCCTGTCCATAATCCGCTGGCGAAGGCGTGGCATGTATCGAGGCAATAGCCGATTAGTTCGGGATAATCCGTCAGCTTGCGAATCTGCACAAGTTCTTCTAGCGTAATACCCATTTTCCCCCCTTGCCCAGCATTGTTCTCAATAAGAAGCAGTGTCTTCCCCTTATAGTTCATGAGCACATTGTTAATCATATTAATCATTAATTTATAGCCTGTAAGAGGATCTCCTGTCCCTTTATATTTGCCAAAATGGACGACCAATCCGATAGAGCCGCATGCATCGGCAATATCAAGATCGTTCTTCAGGGAGCGAATCGTTATCTCCTGCATTTCGGGGTCTTCGACCGAGAGGTTTGTCGGATAAGGCGTATGGGCAACGGAAACAAGACCTTGCTCTTGGCAATACGCTGCACATGCTTCTGCATCTTTGCGATTATAGTCCTTCACCGAAAGACTTCTCGGGTTTTTCGGGAAATATTGAAATGCCGTCGCGCCGATCTTAACGGCTTCCTTTGCTGCGTTAAGATACCCTTTGCTCATTCTCACATGACTTCCGAGCCTCACTTCACTTTACCTCCTCTGCCTATACCGTCTGACTTTTAGTTTTGTCCCCCGTCTCCTTTGTTATGCTGAATGCCACGTATGGGAAAGCTTGAGCTATACGTTTTTTGGGAGGTTATGAATGAATCTGAAACCTATTTCCCCATTTGAACCGATTAGTACAGCATTGCCCCCTGAAGGTGACGAGTGGATAGCCCAAATTAAGTGGGACGGCGTCCGGGTCCTGCTGTATGATGACGGCAGTGAAACAAAGCTTTACAATCGAAGGTTGAACGAAAGAACGTTGCAATATCCCGAGTTGCTTAGTCATAAAACGTTCTGTACAGCCGACTCCATCATTCTTGATGGAGAGATCATCGCGTTCGATCATCATAAACCTTCTTTTCATGAAGTGATGAAGAGAGACAGCTTAAGGCAGCCCGGCAGAGTCAAGCAAGCTGCCTCCCTTATTCCGATCACCTATATGATTTTCGACGTGCTGTACTATAATGGCGATTGGGTGACGGACAGAACATTACAACAACGTCATGCTTTGCTGGAGCAAATCGTCATACCGCAAACCAATGTTCAACTCGCACAAAACTTTGAGGATGGCCAAACATTATTCGAACAGATGAAGCAATATCAAATGGAAGGCGTCATATATAAGGAGCTTCAAAGTACGTATAGGATCAATGGCAAAGACGGTCGTTGGAGAAAACAGAAGGTTATGAAGGACTTGTACGCGGCGGTAGGCGGAGTTACATTCCGTGATAAGACGGTTAATTCTCTCTTGCTCGGTCTCTATACGAATGATCACGAATGGATTTATATCGGTAATGCCGGCACTGGAAAATTAACGCAGAACGATTGGTCGAACCTAACGGAATTGGCGAAACTAATGCAAGTCGACGAAAGTCCATTCACAAATGAACCGGTGCGGTCCAAAGATATCATATGGGTAAAACCTGTCATTACCGTTAAAGTTGAATATTTAGAGCTAACCGCAAATCGAACGATGCGTCATCCCAGCATACAGGCGATTGTCAGTGTAGATAACACTTTAGAATGTACGCTAGAGCAAATAAAAGGTTAGGTTGAGGCCTAGCACCTTAACAAAGCGGAAGAAGATCCATAAACGGATCTTCTTCTTTGCTTATATGATGCTCGCGGCTAATGAGCACCTGAATAGGTAACCGCATCAGTTGTATCCGATGTTGTAACATTGTCAGCCGATTCCGCGCTCGCATCTAGCTTAGCCCGCCCCATGAACGAAGCGGCAAGCAAGGATAAGCCGACAGGAATGATTGCCCATGCGAATGTGCGAACGATAGAGTCGGACAGCATGCTTGTAATCGTCTCGAGCAACTCACCAGGAAACAGCTGCCTCGTCTCAGGCGCAAGCAGCGCATGAGTATCTTCGAAGTTAAGCCCTTCCGGCAGCAGTGCGTCCGTAGATGTACCCTCTCCTGCCAAACTGCTCATTTTGTTCGAGAACGAATGGCTTTGAATTAAACCGAATACAGTGATGCCAAGTGTCATGCCAAGCGATCGCAGGAAGTTAAGCGTTGCGCTCGCCGATCCGCGTTGGCGGTAGGATAAACCATGAATGGCTGTGGTGCTTAACACCGAGAACGTTGCCCCAATGCCTAGACCGATCAATACCATATAGAATGTCACGAGAAGCCTCGATGAATCGGGAGTTAGCGTCGTGACGAGTGCCGTTCCTATACCGAGTAAAGCGAGTGTCGGAACGATGACGCTTCGATAGGAGATTTTCGAGATTAGCATTCCTCCAAGCGTAGCGGTAATGACCGTGCCGATCATCATCGGCAACAGGACGAGACCCGAGTTCGTTGCGGTGCCGCCAAGCACGCCTTGAATGAAAATCGGGATATAGACCGACGCCACGATGAATGCTGCACCGCTGAACAAAGCGGTAAGGATGCTCGTTGTATACAGTCTGTTCTTGAATAAGTTGAATGAAATAATAGGTTCTTCCGCTTTCCGTTCCGCCAGAATGAATGCGATCGCAAGTATCGCGAAGCCGGCGAACAATCCGATGATCTCCCATGAGCTCCAAGCGAATGTTTTGCCGCCAAGCTCAAGAGCGAAGATGAGGCATACAATTGCGCCAAGAAGCGCAGCCGCCCCTAGCCAATCGATCGGTTGTTTCGAGTGCTCATGCGATTCTTTGTAATTGAAGGCTACGAGCGCGAATGCGACTGCGCCAAGCGGCAGATTAATGTAGAAGATCCATTGCCAAGAAATGTGATCGGTAATATATGCGCCTAGTAGCGGACCGAATATGCTTGATAAGCCGAATACGGCGCCGAATAGTCCCATAAGACTGCCTCTCTTCTCGAGCGGGACAGCATCAAGCAAGATCGTGAACGCGATCGGTATAAGCGCGCCGCCGCCAATGCCTTGAATGGCTCTGTAGATCGCAAGTTCGGTAATCGTAGCTGCCGTTCCGCATAGTGCCGAGCCGATCATGAAGACGATAATGCCGAATACAAAAAAACGTTTGCGTCCGTACATATCCGACAGCTTGCCGAATATAGGCATACCCGCCATCTCAGCGACCATATAAGCTGACGTTACCCATACGAATTTGTCCATACCGCCCAGTTCGCCTACGATATTGCCCATCGCCGTTGCGACGATCGTGTTGTCCATGGACGCCATCAGAATGCTGAGCAGCAAACCGGCCATGACTAGCGATACATTTCTTTTCGATAATTGCTTCATTAGTTACCATACACTCCTTCGATTCCATTGGTTGTTTGTCTTGGGTTAAGTGTAAACAAAAAAGTATGACAACTGATTGTCATACTTCGGGATATAAACGGAACATATTTTCAATTTTATTTTTCATCTGCTGACGGAGTATCGCAGGCTCAAGCACCTCTACTCCGTCGCCGAAGCTAAGCAGAATTGGAATCAGCCACCGTTCGCCACGATTCGAGGGATAGCGCAGATCAATGATAAGCGAGCCGTCTTCCTTATACGTTTTGTCCGCGTTATAGAAGAAGTCCAGCGCTTTGGCGAGCGTCTCGACCTTGAAGTGCAGCAAAGCATGCTCGTATATCGTTTCCGTACGATTATACCAATGCCCGCTTTCGTCGGTAGACGGCGCTTCATGTTTGCGAGCGAAATACTCACCCAGCGCCATCAGCTCCGCGATTCGCGACAGCTTGAATTCGCGATAATCGCTTCGCGTTCTGCAATAGCCGAACAAGTACCAGGAATCATATTTGAACAGCAGGCTTACCGGTTCGACATCACGTTTCGCTCTCTCGCTCTTCGCATTCATATATTCGAACCGAACGACTTTTTGTTCCTTAATCGCATTGCGAATCAATCGAAGACTGCCATTGTACGCTCGCTGCGAGCCGATATCCATCGACAGGCTCGGCATCCCGGACTCGGTTTGTAGCGACTGCAGCTTATTGATCGTATCCTGCGCCTTGTCGTYGTCGAATACGGTAGACATCGTATGCAGAATCGTTACTAGCGAGCTCACATCATGCGAGCCAAGCAAGCTTTTGTCCATCTTATACGTATCGATGATGCCGAATCCGCCGTTCACTCCTTGATAGGATACAACCGGGATACCTGCCGCACAGATCGTATCGATGTCTCGGTAGATCGTCCGCTGTGATACGTTATATTTGTCTGCGAGCGACGACGCGGATACGATCTCGTTGTTCAGCAGCATATACACCATGGATATGAGTCTTTCCAGCTTCATGCTTACGCTCCTTCAAAAGGGTCAAAAACCACCGCGACGTTAAAGAAGTTGGCGGTGGTTTCAGATGTTTTGTATGCTATGGTTTGAGCTGAGTCGGGTTCAAAATAAGCTTCATGCCTTCGACCTTAAGCTGATCGACGCGAATGACCCAGTTTTTGAACGATTCATACGTTTCGTCCGAGAAGCCGAATAGCTGCTGCATATCTCCT
>NZ_JBFRGE010000127.1:0-10957 GCF_052115185.1 Paenibacillus sp. 2TAB19
AACGAAATGTTTATCCATGTTATTATCATTTTGTTTCCGATCTTTATAAACTCCTTCTTTTATACGAACAGACGTTTTACTAATCGCAATATCTATTACATATTAAATGGTTTATTATTCGGCCTATCATCCGTGCTATGTATGTCATTGACGATAACGATAACCGAAGGTTTCGAATGGGATTTACGATTGATTCCTATCTTGGTAGCGATATTATATGGCGGACGCAATTACTTGACGGGCATATCGGCTTCGATTGTCATGCTCCTCTACCGTGTCACTGTCGGCGGAGATGATATCGTCATCGCTCTTGTTTGTTTTCTTTGGTTCGCAGTGCCGTGTTTTTTGATTGCGAAGTCTTTCCTTAATTACTCTCCTAAGAAAAGGGTATACACGAGTATTGCCCTAACGCTCAATTCCAACGGAATGATTAGCGCGATATTACTTTATTACACGTCTGCTAATCAGATTGAGCTAACCTGGAAGTCGGATGGGGTTTTATATTTCCTTATTATTGGCGTGCTCGCACTGATCAGCAACGTTGTTTCTTCGCTGCTCTATGAGAATATGATCGAGAGGAATGCCATGCGTCATGAATTGGAGCAAAGCGAGAAGCTGAAGATCGTCAGCCAATTGGCAGCGTCCGTAGCTCATGAGGTAAGGAATCCGCTAACCGTGGTGAAAGGTTTTCTTCAATTGTTCAAGGAAACCGCCGACGATAACAAAAAGAGATTTTTGCAAATCGCTCTTTCAGAGCTTGAGCGTGCCGAGTTCATTATTACCGATTACTTAAATCTTGCCAAGCCGCATGTCGAACATATGGAGAAAATACATGTGCCTAACTTTCTTCAGCATACGGTGGAAATGATGTATTCCTACGGCCTCATCAAAAATGTAGAGCTTAAACTCGTAATAGTCGAGGAAGAGCTATACATCATGGCTGATAAGACAAAGCTGTCGCAGGTTATCATTAATTTGATCAAGAACGGCGTGGAAGCAATTGCGGAATCGGGAACTGTGACGATCAGAGGCAAGAAGGATGGCGATTTGGGTCTGATCGAAATTGTCGATACAGGCATTGGTATGTCGGAGGAGATGATCGCGAATATCGGCACACCGTTCTTCACAACGAAGGAAAGCGGTACAGGTCTAGGAACGCTCATCTCCATCAGACTTGTAGAGGCAATGAGCGGGAAAATCAAATTCGCGAGCAGCCCTGGGGCGGGGACGAAGGTCACTTTATCTTTTCATTTATTAAGACACACCTTTTCATAAGCAAGCAAGCTCTCATGAAAAAAAACAGTCCGTTCCTCAAGGGATCGGACTGTTTTCATTTTGGTGTGGTTCTAATTGTCTCTTATTCAGGTATTCGTCTTAGTATCTGCCGAATACTCCACAACTGCAAGCTATGATTACTAACAGAATGAAGAGAACCAGGATCGTACCCGTGTTCGTGAAGGCACCGCCAACAAAACCGGACATTATTCATGCACCTCCTTGCGTTTTGAGTACACCATATCTTATGCATACTCAGCGGGAAGTGCTTGGGTGTTTGGCGGGGAGGCATATGACGGTATGGCAACTGTCACGACATGACGGTTGTACCTTATTATGCTGAGCGCTTCACAAACGTTGAGCGGAGTTTAGCCAAAGGTCTCGCCACTGTCCAAGTTGAATTGCCATTCGATGCCGAAGCGGTCGCGGACGCTGCCATACAATTTGCTCCAGAACGTTTCTTGAAGCTCCATAACGACAGTGCCGCCTTCCTTCAGCTTATGGAAAGCAGCCGTGATGGTCTCCTGATCTTTATGTACAAGAGCGAGGCTGAAGTTGTTGCCTTGAATGAACGGTGAACCCGGGAACACATCGGAGAACATGACGTTGCTGCCGTAGACGTTAAGTCTCGTATGCATGACGAGATTTTTCGCTTCCTCCGGAAGCGGATAGTCCGGGTGCGGCGGCGTCTCGCCAAATGTCATAATCTGCGGCAGTTCTAAACCAAACACCTCTGCGTAGAAAGTTACTGCTTCACGAGTGTTACCGTCAAAATTCAGATAGACGTCAACGGACATTGTATCGCTCCTCTATTCTCATTGGTATGCTTGTACTACGTCACTATTGTAGCAATATTAGGTAAGAAATACAAAGTAGAAAAGCAGGAAATCGTCGTCGATTTCCTGCTTGCCGCAATTGCAAATATGTAGGAAAGCCTGAATGAACAGGCTCCCCCCGGAAACTTAGCAATAAGGTTTCCATTTTTTGTGATGCTCTTTTTTCTTCCAGCAATGATGAACTTTTTTGCCGCAAGAATGTTCTTTTTTGCCGTAGAAGTGATGCTCCTTCTTGCCGTAGTCGTAAGAAGGGCGCTCTTTTTTACAGCCATGCTCTTTTTTGCCGTGGTGTACTTTTTTCCACGATTTTTTGAACACTGGTTTGAAGCATTTTTTACCATAGTATCCCATTCGAATCTCCTCCTTCTTTTAGAAGTTAATGCAGTTTATTCGCTAGGTTATAGATTCGATTGGACGAGTGCGTTTAATAGAATAAAATAGGTTTTCATTGATAGATTGATAGGTTGTGTGATTCCGATTGTCACGAGTTTGTAAGAAGTTCAGCGTAATATAGCGTCTGTAGGAACAAGCTATAGAACAGGAGTGATCGTTAATGTCAATATTGCGCACAGTGGACTTGAAGAAGATATACGGATCGCAGCAAAATGAGGTCAAAGCGCTCGACGGCGTAAATATAGAGATCCAAGAGGGCGAATTCGCTGCAATCGTGGGGATGTCGGGAAGCGGGAAGTCAACGTTATTGCATATGCTGGGCGGACTGGATCGTGCGTCAAGCGGCCAAGTGTTCGTGGATGGGAAAGCGATCTTCGATATGAGCGACGACGACTTGACGGTATTCCGACGTCGTAAGATCGGATTCGTATTCCAGCAATACAACTTAGTGCCGATTCTTAATGTATATGAAAATATCGTGCTTCCGATCGAGCTTGACGGCAATGCCATCGATAAGCCTTTTCTTGATCATATCGTTAAGACGCTAGGTCTAGCGGATAAGCTGGACAAGCTGCCAAATCAGTTGTCCGGCGGGCAGCAGCAGCGTGTCGCGATCGCCAGGGCGCTTGCTACGAAACCTTCGATTGTGCTGGCAGACGAGCCGACAGGCAACTTGGACAGTAAGACAAGCCAAGAAGTAATCGGATTGTTGAAAGTGACGAGTAAGCAATTCAATCAAACGATCGTCATGATTACGCATAGCGAGGAAATTGCTCAGCTTGCCGATAGCATTGTACGTATCGCGGACGGCAAGGTCGTAGGAGGGAAACGGCTGTGATGTTTCCCAATTCGAACAAACGGATCATTAAGACGCTTACAAGCAGAAGCCTGAAAGCGAATCGTTCACGCAATCGTTATGTCATTCTAGCCATCGTTATGACCGCTTGGCTGCTGACTTCCGTGTTCAGCATCGGTATGAGTTATATGAAGTCGTTTAGCATGCAAGATCAGAAGTTTCTAGGTACGAAAGCGGATGTTGCATTCGTCAATCCTGCGCATGAGCAATTAGACAAGCTTGCTAACCTCCCGTATGTGAAGAAGGTTGGTCTCGACTACGAGGTAGCTCATCTCGCGACAAACGAGAATGAAGCTTATAAGGCATCCTTTCACCTGTATGATGAGTCAGAATGGAACAATATGAAAGCGCCGTTGCTTGGAGGGAAGACGAATGGCTACCCGCAGAAGCGCAATGAGGTGCTTATGCCTAAATGGCTACTGGATGAGATGGGGATAACCGAACCGAAAGTCGGGTTGAAGCTGGACTTGTCCTATCTTGCCGGAAACGACGCTAACGGGAACGTGCGCAAGGAAAGCTTTGTGCTTAGCGGCTGGTATGACGACTATACGCAAATGTTCTCGGACAATTCGGGCAAAATACTCGTTTCGAAGTCTTTTGCGGAAGCATTGGGAGCAGAACATAGAATGAATGGCGTTGCCTCCATTATGTTCAAAGGAGGCACTTCACAAGATGAAGGAATTAGCAAGCTCGAGCAAGACCTTGCACTCCAAGAAGGTCAGGACGTGTATGCTTACTCCAGAACGGTAGAGGAAGGTTCGTTATCGACGTGGTTCGGTACGGTGGGTGTGTCCTTGATCGTTATGTTCAGCGGTTACCTGCTTATATACAATGTGCTTTATATTTCGGTATCGACGGATACGAAATTTTATGGCTTATTGAAGACGATCGGCATGACTCGCAGACAAGTGAAGAAGCTCGTAAATGGGCAAGCGCGTCGATTAATGTGGATCGGCATTCCGATTGGATTGTTATTAGGCGCGATAACTTCTTACCTTGTCGTACCGTTCGCGCTTAGCATGTTCAGTCTTGAAACGGAAGTCGAGATTTCCTTTCATCCTCTCATCTACATGGGTGCAGCGCTGTTCGCAGTGGTCACAACGATGGCAGGTTCAAGGAAACCAGCACGTATAGCGAGCAAAATATCGGCCGTAGAAGCGTCGAAATATGTTCGTGCCAGCTCCAAGAAAAGCAGGAGCKGCGCGAAGCTGCATAGGATGGCATGGCGAAATATTTTCCGCGATAAGAAGAGAGCAACGATGGTATTTCTGTCGCTTGTGCTGGGCCTCACTACCTTCTTGACCATCAATACGCTCATTCTGAGCATGAGCACAGACAACTTCATCGGCGATTATGTGGCTAATGATTTCGAGTTAATTAATAAATCGGCAGAAGGCTATAATGGAGAAGTTCGACAGCTATTCACGGATAAACTCCTATCCTCCGTAGAACAGATTGACGGCATTAAGCAGATACGAACGATGTATATGTCGCAAGCTTTCCCGGAATATACGCCAGAGGTGTTCGGCAAGCATGTGGATGAGTTCACGACGAGATACGGCGCAGAGAGGCCGACAGATGAGATACTGCGGCAAGAAGAATACATGTTCTCTTCGCGGCTCGTAGGCATCGAAACGAAATATATCGAGGAGCTTAACGAAACGCTTGAGACGCCAATCGATATTGAACGGTTCGATAATGGCGAGATCGCGTTGCTTGATATGAGTCAACAATCGCTCAAGCTGGGCGATACCTTCAATCTTAAGCTGCCTAATGACGAGCGGATGCATTCGTTCGAAATCGGCGGGATTGCGGAACAGCCGTTCAAGCTCATGTTCGGCGGTCTTGCGCCGAATATATATATTAGCGAGAAGGCGATGAAGCAATTGATCGCAGATCCGATTATTTATAAAATAAATATGTCAGCCGACAAAGAGGAGCATCCAGCCATTCAGGAGCAGCTGGAACGATTGACGGCAGGTTCTCGCGACATAACGCTGGAGTCGAAGCAGCAATGGATTGAAATGATGGAAAGCGCCAAGCTGATGTTCTACATTCTTGGAGGAGCGATTACGCTCATTCTCGCGTTCATCGGTATTATGAACTTTGTGAGTACGATGTTCACAAGCGTCGTTATTAGACGCAATGAATTTGCTATCATGGAGAGCATCGGAATGACGAGTAAGCAGCTTCGCAAGCTGCTGCTGTTCGAAGGATTGGGCTACGCCGCAATTTCCTCCTTGCTCGTGTCCACGCTAGGAAGCTTGGTGAGTTACGGCGCTTATAAGGTGTTCAGCCAAGAGGCGACTTATGCGGTTTTTGAATACCCTCTGATTCCGCTCATCATCATACTGGTCATCGTATTTGGCGTATGTCTGACCGCACCGATTATCTCGTATAATCAGACGAGAAAAAGCAGCATTGTGGATCGAATGAAGGAAGCAAGCTAAGCATCAACGAAACAGGTAAGGAGGTGAACGCGCGGTATGGCAACCATTGTCGTCGTTGAGGATGACCGGCTGTTGAATGAAGGACTATCCTTTGCGCTTGAGAAGGAGCACTATGAAGTATGGTCTGCATATACAGCTGCTCAGGCTATAGAGATGTGGAGAAGCCGCGATGTTCATCTCCTTATCCTAGATATTAATTTGCCCGATCGCAGCGGGATTGAGCTTTGCAAACAAATTCGCGAAACGTCGGATGTGCCGATCCTGTTCTTAACGGCCAACGATACAGAGCAGGACATCGTGAACGGCTTCTTATCCGGCGCGGACGATTATATTGCCAAGCCGTTCAGCATGGCGGTATTGAATCAGCGCGTCAAGGCTGTCCTTCGCCGTGGCGGCGAGGAACAGATCGACAGGTTCGTATATAAGGATTTAACGGTATATTATGATAAAATGAAAGTGTTCAAGGGAGACGAGGAGATTAAGCTTACCTCGAATGAATACAAGCTGCTGTCTATTCTCACACGCAATAGCAAGCAGATTTTGACAAGACAGATGATTCTCGAGAAGCTATGGGATCTGGACGGCGCGTTCGTCGACGAGAATACGTTAAGCGTCAATATTAAGCGTCTGCGAGGCAAGATCGAGGACGACCCGAAGAACAGCATTTATATCAAAACCGTGTTCGGTATCGGTTATACATGGGGAGATTAGACTGTGAAGAGCTCCTTTACTCGTATTATTCTAATCAGCTACGGGCTGTATGCAATGGCATACGGCCTGTTTCTATATGCGTTGCTGGAACTTGATGCAGGCCGCAAGCTGATCTTTTTATCCAGCTTGTTCGCGATTGTCGGAGCGGTGATTCTCGTCTTTTTCATGCTTGTGATTAGAAGGCAAATGGGTGACGTATTGACGAAGCTGTCGCTTACGATTCAATCCATCATCGATCGGGAGGATCGCGAGCTGTTCTCCACGGTAGAAGACACCATGTTGTCCAAGCTGCAGGTACAGGTAATCAAGCTGTCACGGATCATGAAGATGCAGAGTCTTAAAGTGAAAGAAGAAAATGAAGAAATGAAGACGCTCATATCCGATATTGCGCATCAGTTGAAGACGCCGCTTGCGAACTTGAATATGTATGTAAGCTTACTGGGAGACAGCAGTTTGCCGCCGGAGAAGCGGGAAGCGTTCATTGCCATATTGGCGAATCAGACCGAGAAGTTGACCTGGCTGATGGACAGTTTAATTAAAATGTCGCGACTAGAAAGCGGTATCGTTGCGATTAAGCAGGAGACAAGCAGTATTAACAGCACGGTATTATCCGCTATTAAGCAGATATATCCTGTGGCTGAACGGCATGGCATCGTAATTGAATTCGAGTCGGAGCAAGAGACAAACGTGTCTCACGATCGTAAGTGGACGGCTGAGGCTATTTTCAATATACTCGATAATGCGGTCAAATACGGACATGATTCAGGTGCGATTAAAGTTTCGGTCCAACCATACGAAATGTTCGTTCGCATCGATATTGAGGATCAAGGCAAAGGTATTGAAGAGAGCGAGATCAGCGATATATTCAAACGCTTTTACCGGGGAAGAGAAGCRAGCGAGACGCAGGGCGTAGGGATCGGTCTCTATCTGGCCCGTAAGATTATTACCGATCAGTCTGGCTATATGAAGGTAACATCCGAGTTAGGCAAAGGCAGTATATTCTCTATATATCTTCCGATTTAAAGATTTAGGAGGTATAATGAATAGGGCTGTACGACTTAGGATGAAGAAAGAAGGATTTCACTTGGAAAATTACGAAGGTTTATTAGCAGAGTTGCTTGAGCAGGAATCCGAATTACAGTTCACCTCGTTCTCGAATCAAACAGCTGTCCAGATTGGCAGCGCTATTCTCGCGAAAGCGCAAAATGAGAACAAACTTATAGTCGTAGACATTAGAAAGAACGGACAACTGCTATTCCACGCGAAGATGGATGGTACTGGCGCTGGACATGATCGCTGGATCGAACGCAAAAATAACGTCGTCAAACATTTTGGACATAGCTCCTACTATATGCACGTGCTGTACAAATCATGGAATACCAACATTAAGGACAGCGAATATCTCGATCCAATGGAATATGCGACAGAAGGCGGCAGCTTCCCGATCATCATTAAGAATGCAGGACCTGTCGGTACGATTACGGTATCCGGACTTGAAGGCCATATGGATCATGAGATGATTACGACAACGCTAACCAAATTATTGAAATCATAGACAAATAATAAGGCACGATAAGAAGACACTAACTGTGCAGTTAGTGTCTTCGTTAACTTCCATAGAAAAGAATGTGATCATATTGATTCCGATTCGTTTGCGAACGCAGATGAGTGCGTATTTGAATAAGTATTTGACTGGCGAGTCGATGGATTACAGGGCGATTATCGCTTTGTATATCCCGATTCTGATCGATCAGGCGTTTATCGTGGGACTGAATCTCGTGAACACCGCGATGATCAGCTCCTCCGGCGTATCGGCAGTTAGCGCAGTCAATATGGTCGATTCCTTGAATTTATTTCTTATTAACGTTTTCGTAGCGGTAGCAACCGGGGGCACCGTCGTGGTTGCGCAGTATAAGGGGAGCGGGAACATTCAGATGGTGGCTCGCGCCACTTCGGGCAGCATTGCTTCCGTCTCCATGCTCTCCGTAGTAATCGGTCTGCTCATAATAGCTTTGCATAATCCGTTGCTGCGCTTACTGTTCGGTTCCGCGTCAGCCGAAGTGCTGGATAGTGCAAGAATTTATCTTATAGGGAGCGGCATTTCTTTCCTTGGGCTGGCGATTGTTCAAGCCGTATGCGGCGCGCTTAGAGGAGTCGGGAAAAGCCGCGCTTCGCTCGCGCTTTCGTTAATAATGAACCTGTTGTATGTGCTGCTTAACATTTTATTCATTACGATGCTGAATATGGGTGTTATGGGAATGACGATTGCGATCAATATCGCCAGGTTTGCCGGGGCCGCTTGCGCGATCTATTATTTGTTCAAAATGGATGGGACGATGCATCTGCGCTTGCGCGATATGTTCCATGTTCCGATCTCCATGCTGAAGAAGATTATGTCCATCGGACTGCCATTCGCCGCCGAGCAGATGTTCTTCAACGGAGGCAAGCTGCTCACCCAGGTGTTCATCGTTAGCCTAGGAACGTACGCGATTGCTACGAACGCGATTGCTTCCGTGCTGACTGGTCTTCTGCAAATTCCAGGTGCTGCATTGTCCTTGACGATCGTCACTGTTGTCGGTCAGTGCATTGGACGAGGAGATGTGGCCGATGCGCGCAAGTTCGTCAAGTCGTTTCTATGGATAGCATCGCTAATGTTATTCGTGATGGGGATTATACTTATGCCGTTCTATCCGTTATTGGTAGGGTTGTTCGAACCTCCTGCCGAAATTGTAGACGACATCTTCTGGGTGCTGCTGCTTACGGCAATCGTGCAAATCCCGTTGTGGGCGATGAGCTTCATATTGCCGTCTGCGCTGCGGGCGGCTGGCGATTCCCGCTTCACCTCATTGTCTTCGATGCTTAGCATGTGGTTATTCCGCGTCATACTAGGTTACTTGCTGGGCATTACAGCGGGCTTAGGCATTATGGGGGTATGGATTGCGATGAACTGCGAATGGGGCGTACGCGGTGCGATCTTCCTATGGCGTTTCCGCGGGAAGAAGTGGTATAAGCATAAGCTCATATGAAGCATGAGTACGATTGGAAAGACGACTCGCTTAACGCTTGGCGTCTTTCTTTGTTACAACCCCTGCAGCATCGGACACGGAAAGTCGGAACGTTCGGCAACATATTTGTTACGTTATAGTTGCGGAAGAAGGAAGGAGTCATACCGAATGCTTGAATCTATGAATGCAGCGTTAAACTATATCGAGGAACATCTGGCGGATGATATTGATTTCAAGGAGGCAGCGCGGCTGGCATTTTGCTCGGAGTTTCATTTCAAAAAAATGTTCTCGTTTCTTGCAGGGGTGCCGCTGTCCGAATACATTCGCCGTAGACGCTTAACGCTAGCCGCATTTGAGCTTAAGGACAGCTCCGTGAGGGTTATTGACGTGGCGGTCAAATACGGATATCAATCGCCGGATTCCTTCTCGAGAGCGTTCCTGAGCATGCATGGTATAACTCCAACCGAAGCGAGGGTTAATGGGCAGCAGTTGCTTGCCTATCCTCGTATGACCTTCCAGCTGACTATCAAAGGGGTAAGTGCAATGAATTATCGTATTGAGCAAAAAGAAGCTTTTCGCATCGTCGGCATTATGAAGCGGGTTCCCATTCAATTCGAGGGAGTGAATCCTGAAATTGCAGCGATGTGGGGAAGCTTGAATGAGGAGATCATAGGGCAGTTGAAAAGCTTATCCAATACGCAGCCTATCGGGTTAATCAGCGCATCGGTCAATTTCTCCGAAGAGCGAATGGAAGAGAAAGGGGGGCTTGATCATTATATCGGAGCGGCTACGACATTGGATTGTCCAGATCATCTGGCGAGCTTGGAAGTGCAGGCAAGCGATTGGGCGGTGTTCGAGGCAGTTGGTCCGTTTCCCCAAACRCTGCAAGAAATATGGGGTCGCATCTATTCCGAGTGGTTCCCTTCTTCGAGCTATGAGCAGATTAACGGACCTGAGCTGCTGTGGAATGAAAGCAAGGATATCTCCTCTCCGAATTATCGAAGCGAAATATGGATACCGGTTGCGAAGCGAATTCTCGAGCAGCAATAATGGAAAATGTAATGGAATGTAGAAAGAGATGTCGATCTTCGACATCTCTTTCTGTTTGTTTGTGAATTAACAGACTGAAGGTTCTTCATTTAGTTAACTTACAGAATACTTACAAGTTTTTTCACCTAYAAGAATATTGAGTCGTTGAGGCAAAAGAACATAAATTCAGGTGAATGTATGAATGGTACATATTTTTGGTCCAGTCACATGGTATTAATTGACGTTATTAGCAGGCAGAGAATTGAACTGCTTATCGACCATCTAATTATACAAGACAATTTTCAGTCAGTCTTTAAACGATATCCTGATGTAGATACGGACGAAGATAAAATCTACCCAGATGGATTTTTCATAGCCTAATCATTGAGCTAAGTAGTATTA
>NZ_JBFRGE010000128.1:0-10855 GCF_052115185.1 Paenibacillus sp. 2TAB19
ATCTTACCGGCAGTCCTACGGTGCATTATGCTGCCGACGGAGAGAACCAGTGGAGCATTAACCGCATGGTTCAGCTTCCGCAATTTTTAACTATTAATCTTGGTAAAACCTATCATGGAATCGAAGGAATGTCATTTGGAACGGCTAACGGAGCGGATGCAGCTCAAGCTCCTCGTGGTTTTTATATTGAAGCCAGTTTGAATAACGGGACATGGACACGGGTGTATACCCACCCGGGCGGCGGGTATACGCCGTTTACCTACTTACCTTTTAGTGGAGCCGCAAGCGCTGCTTATATTCGTCTAGTGATCACCGAACGGAGCGAGGGCGATACAACCTCCGTATCCGCTATAGCCGTATATAGCAGCTATTACGGTGCGATCGAACAAGAAGCATTAAACGATACCCGGCCTTGGGGGCTTAATGCCCGGCTTCAAGGGATGATGGTTATACCGCAAGGAGATATTACGGATGACGGAAACGGTTATATCTATATTAATAATACGATCGCAGTTGTAAACGCAGCTGCAGGTATGAAGTTTACCATATATGGCGGAGGCTATCACCTCCCGTCATGGGGGTATTTGTATGTAGATATTCCAACTGCTATCCCATCCGCTTGGAATAACGTAACTGTTAATCTAGCCGTGGGAGAGTATCCTCTATCTGTGAAACAATATGATAACCCTAATCGGCTTATTATTGCCCAGAGAGGCGAGGACGGTTATGCCTATTTTAATTGTGCATTGTCAGCAAAAGTTGCTGGAACGAGAATGAATGCAGACTCTGTCAATGGGATCGAATTCCGTTCGTACTACAATCAATATTTGGAATTCAAACACGGCAGCTTCTGGCAAATGCTGGAGAATAGATATGGGGCTGGCTTTGCCGCTATGCTGTCAACTGATAAGCAAACCATTACGAATGACGGAGCGGATACGATGACAATAACCGTAACCTTATCCGATGAGCAAGGTCAGATACAATCTGCTTTTAACGAGGAAGTGCAGCTTGAAATGAACGGAATGACGCAAGCGGTTAAGCTGACGGAGGGCGTTGGAACAATCACGGTCAGCAGCGAAGAGCCAGGAGAGTTTGTGCTGCGAACGGTGGGATTTGAACGTAACAGTCAAATGAAGGTGGTGATAACCGATGGCGAAAAAGCGTGACCCGCAACCGCAGCAAGCCCACTTCCACATCCCCGCCGATCCGCAGCGGCTTAAAGCAAAGCAAATTCAAGAACGCCAGCTCGAGCGTCAGTCTCAGCGGCAGGAGCTTAGCAGCTTGAAGGCGGAGTCCGGCTTCACGGTAACGAATGAAATGCTGTACGAGATGTTGTCCGATGTGCTTGAACAGCAAGCCATTATCGAGAGTAGGCTGCAGAAGCTATCCAAGCAGTTGCCGGGCCTGTCAGTTTAATTATGCAAGAACGGCAGAAAGACGTTATACAGGAGCAGCGCGAAGCAGTCAAATCCGAAATGTATAACGGAGCATTAATCCATGATTTAAGTAAGTTCATAAGATTAACTAGAGACAGAGCCAAATTGGACGCCAAAGCAAACGGTACCTACATTGTTTATGACACGTGAAGGTGAGTTTGTTAAGTACAATTCGGAATCTTATTGTCGATCGACTTGTTGTAAGTGTAAATATTGACCCTGATGCCTTGGCGCGCAGAATTGATAGTGAAAATCCCGAACGACATCAAATATCAGCTGGGAAAGAAGCAATAAAGTTAGTTAGGGAGTGCAAAGCACATCAGAGAGACTTTACAGCTGAAACAGCTGATATTTTAAGACGTCATCAGACTTCATTGGAAAATTTAATTGAACACTTGGAGCTTAGCGGCGACGAGCGGACGCAGCGGAAGATCGCGAAGGAGCTGGGAATAAGCCGCAGCTATGTGTCGCGCATTGAGAAACGGGCACTCATGAAGCTGTATCATGAGTTTTACAAGGCGAAGAAGTGATCATGTGATGCCGCCTGTAGAGGTGGCGTCTGGCTGTCGAGAAAATCAAAAGAACCATCTCTCAATTATAAAGGGGGATGGTTCTTTTTGGCATCTTGCCTGAAAAGTTTCGGTCTAGCTAGTTGTTCCCTTTTTTAATATTTATCTTTTGTCCTGAACGAATTGAAAGCGATAACAAAATAGAAAACGGAACAGGCGAACGAGTTCTTTGGAATGAATGAAAGGCGCTTTCGAGCTAAGATCAATATTAATAACTGGAATGAACAAAAGAAACGGCAACAATTCAGTAGGGGGAAGGGATATGAATACAGTAATCGAAACGTCTGATTCGGCTCGTACAGCCTCAGGCCAGACGATCGAAGGTCGTATCGGATTTGGAGAAAAGCTTGGGTATGGCGTAGGAGATCTGGCGAGTAATCTCGTTTTTGCGGCGATGACAACGTTTTTAACCTACTTCTATACGGACGTCGCAGGCATAGCCGCGGCTACGGTCGGTACCATTATTTTGATCTCTCGGGTGCTTGATGGCTTCGCTGACATTGGTATGGGAATTATTATTGATAAGACGAAATCCAAGCATGGCAAGACGAGACCCTGGATTTTATGGATGTCCGTCCCGTTTTCCATATCGGGGGTACTGCTGTTTACGATGCCGGACTTTGGAATGACGGGCAAAATCATCTGGATTATCGTCACTTATAATCTTGTAAACATCCTCTATACGGCAATTAACGTTCCTTACGGAGCGTTGAATTCCTTAATTACGCAAGACCAGTACCAGCGATCGTTGCTGAATATTTTCCGCATGATGATGGCGATGGTGGGTGCCGTGCTCGTATCGGTCATTACGACGCCAATTGTAGAGGCATTGGGAGATGGGCCGCGCGGCTGGCAGATGACGTTCGGTATCTACGGCGCGATTGCCGCGATTCTGTTCTATGTCACATTCCGCTCTACTAAAGAGAGGGTAAAGCCAGCCGCTCAACATTCAACGCCGATTGACGTTCCGGTGAAGGTCGGAGTAAAGGCACTGTTCCGCAATAAGTATTGGGCGATCATGGTTGTTGTCATGACACTGATGTTCATCATTCAAGGCACGAGCGGGGCGAACATCTATTATGCCGAATATGTGCTCGGAAACAAGGATCTGGTAGGCACATTGACTATGACTTCGTTTTTACCCTTGCTGCTTGGTATGATTGTACTAGCTCCGGTGGTTAAGAAGCTAGGGAAACGCAACGCCATGCTTATCGGAATTGTTATTGGTATAGTTGGATCGTTCATTATGATGATCAATCCGGAGAGTCTAACAATCGTCATTGCTGGCTCCGTTATTAAAGGCTTCGGAATGGCACCGATCGCTGCATCCGGGTTTGCCATGCTTGCAGATACGATCGAATATGGAGAATGGAAGTCCGGTGTACGCACCGAGGGGCTTGTCTATAGTGCTGGCAGTTTTGGCACTAAGGTGGGATCAGGACTTGGAGCTGGTGTCCTCGGATGGGCACTTGCGCTCGGTGGATACGTCGGCGGTCAGACCGCCCAGTCTGCAGCAGCATTATCATCGATTAAAGCGCTGTACATCTACATCCCGCTCTTGTTGTTTGCGCTTCAGTTTGTATTGCTTCTGTATTACAAGCTGGACAAGGAATATCCGGGAATCATTCGGGATTTGCAGGAAAGAGCCCAGAAAAAGTCTTAAACGCATAGTTGTCCAAATAGGACCTCCTTTAGCGAGGTTCTTTTTGCGCATTATTAGACAATGTCCTATGATAAAGGTAACATTGTGAATTCGTCGAAGGGGCAGTGGATATGCAGTTTCATTACGAAACGATCAAGCAGGAAGGCCATATTCCGATTAAAATCTTTACCCAATTAGTTGAGTTTTTTCCGTACCACTGGCATGAAGAAACGGAAATTCTCTTCATTCTGAAGGGCTCTATTAAAATCATGATAGATAAGCAAGGAACGATTCTGAACGTCGGAGACATCTTCCTTGTGAACCGCAACGAGATCCATTTTATCCGCTCGCTTGATCAGCAGGAAGGGACTCATCTATTGATTCTTCAGTTCAATCTTGAGCAGTTTCGAAGATTTGGCGTCGAGACGGGCGTCATGAGATTCCGGCTTAATTCGGGAGATCACGACCTGGCTCGAGAGAAGGAATACGACAGAATCCGTACGCTGCTAGCTTCTCTTATGAAAGTTGTCATTAACCGTGAAGAGCCTCAGAGGCTGCTTGTCGAGCGTCATTTGCTTGATCTTCTTATTATTCTAACTTCTCGGTTCTCCATGCCGGAGCAGAACAATGACATGCATGTGCGTGAAGATGATCAGAGGCTGCTTGAGATATTGAAATACATTAATGCCCATTCTGCCGATTCGTCTTTAAGCTTGAATCAAATTGCTGATCGGTTCTTTTTGACGCCTCCGTATCTGTCGACTTATTTTAAGACCAATATGGGAATTTCGGTGAAGAAGTTTATTGAGAATATTAGGCTGAACAAGTCTCTAAGACCGCTCAAGCTGACGGATCGGACGATCGTGGAAATTGCGCTTGAGTACGGGTTTCCCGATGCAAAATCCTATTACCGTGTCTTCCGAGAAGTGCTCGGTACGACACCGACAGTATTTCGCGAGTTGCAAAGCGTAGATGTGAGCTCTGAAAGACCAAAAGACTATTTCAGCATTAACAGCAAGGAGACACTGGCCGAGCTGTTCAAGTATGCAGATCTTAACGAAGTCGATCAACGACAGTTCCATGAGGTTATGCCGGCACGCTCGGTCGTTTATGAAGCTCGCACAGACATCCCGGGAGCGGACAAGCTGCGCCATACGTGGACGCGCCTTATGACTTTCGGATACGCATTGCACGGCCTGCGTTCGGACTTCCGAGACCAGCTCCGAATTTTGCAAAGGGATATTGGTTTTGAATACGTGAGGTTTCATGGTATTTTCGCAGATGAGCTGCTTATTTATAATGAGCGGTCAGACGGAAGCGTGTACTATAACTTTAACCATATCGACACGCTGCTCGATAACTTAATCGGCGAGGGCGTGAGGCCCTTTCTAGAGCTTGGTTTTATGCCGACTCAGCTTGCATCTTCGGATGGTGAAATCTTCTGGTGGAAGGCAAACGTAACGCCTCCGAAAGATACGGTTCGCTGGCTTGATTTGATTGAAGCGTTTATTCGGCATCTTCTGAACCGTTACGGTATTGCGGAGGTAACGACTTGGTACTTTGAGTTTTGGAATGAACCCGATATTGAAGGCGTCTTTTGGAAAGGGTCACGCGAGCAGTTTTTTGAGTTTTTCCGTGCAAGCTTCGAGCGCTTGAAAGCAATTGATTCCAGATTGAGGATCGGCGGCTTCGGCAACCTAAGCATGGTTGGAGACGGAGAGTGGCTTCGTGATTTTGCCAAATACGCGCGTAAGCATGATTTGAAGCTGGATTTTTACTCGTTTCACGTCTATCATCTATCGCGCTTTACGAATGTGGGAGAAACGTCGCTAGCCGCTGCGGAGCTGCTGGCAGATTCGAATTTTGACGATCATTTTCACTCTGAATTACTGAACAGGCTTACCGATGTTCGTCTCGGTGACGCCAATACGATCCCATTATCTGTCGAACAAGAGCTTGCAGGGTCAAGCATCCTGCCGATGACGACGTCAGAGAGGTGGATTACCGAATGGAATGCGAATACCGATTGTCGTGACCTTGTTCACGATACCTGTTATATGGCTGCATTCATTGTCCGTACGGCGCTGCGGATAGGTCAGAATGTCGAAGGGCTGGGCTTCTGGACGGCGACGGATCTTCACGAAGAGTTTCGTCTGCCCCAGCCGTTGTTTCACGGCGGCTTTGGTCTTATGACGTACAACGGAATTAAGAAAGCAGGGTTTCATGCCTTTTCTTTCCTTGCTAAGCTCGGGGATGAAATCGTCCTGCAGAAGGAAGGCGTTATTGTAACGCGGAGAGGGGATGAGTATCAGGTCCTCTTCTATCATTATTGTCATTATAACGAGCTGTATGACCAATTCGATTATTCTCAGCTTTCGCAGACCTCACGTTATGGCGTTTTCCTGAATACCGACGTAAAAGAAGTGGGTCTACGTTTGCATGGTTTGAATGGCAAATATGTCATAGAAGAGCAATGGATCAATCGTAATCAAGGCTCGTCTTACGACGCCTGGGTCGAGATGGGGGGACCGGACATGTTGTCCGCGGCTGGGTATCAGCACTTACATCGGAGGGCGGAACCGGGCTACCGGACACGAATCGAATTGGCTCAAGATATTCTCGAGCTGAAAGCGACTCTGGAGCCTCATGAGATACGGCTTTTGATTATAAATCGCAAATATTAATAGATGGCAAGGCGGGTTAAAGGGACGTTCGCGGGAAGCGGGTGTTCCTTTTCTTTATGTCCGTTTTGACCTCTGATGAGAATGTAAGCGATAACGAAATAGAAAACGGAACAGGCGAACGAGTCGTTTGGAATGAATTAAAAGGTCGGCTGAGCTATCATCAACATTAATAATTGGAATTTGTATGTATCAATTGGATCAAATCTAACAGCTGGGGGAATTAACATGAACCGAGACGCAAGAAAACTTGTAGCTCAAATGACGTTGGAGGAAAAAGCAGGGATGTGCTCCGGCTTGGATGTGTGGCATCTGAAGGGTGTCGAACGGCTTGATATCCCTTCGATAATGGTTGCTAACGGTCCGAATGGCCTTCATAAACAAGCCGGTTCGTCAGAAGGATTAAATATGGGCAACGGCATTCCCTCGACTTGTTTTCCATCTGCAGCAGCATTAGCCAGCTCGTGGAATCGTGAATTGCTCCATGAGGTAGGAGTCGCGCTCGGCGAGGTATGTCAGGCGGAAGACGTTGCCGTACTTCTTGGGCCTGGCACCAATATTAAACGGTCTCCCCTTGGCGGCAGAAATTTTGAATATTTCTCCGAAGACCCCTATTTATCGTCTGAATTAGCAGCAAGTCAAATCCAAGGCGTGCAAAGCCAAGGAGTTGGCGCCTCATTGAAACACTTTGCCGTGAACAATCAAGAGCATCGCCGGATGAGCTATGACGCCAGCATTGATCAGCGTACTTTGCATGAAATCTATTTGACCAGCTTCGAGGGTGCCGTGAAGAAGGGGCAGCCTTGGACCGTAATGACGGCTTACAACAAGATTAACGGCCAGTATGCCTCGCAAAAGGAATATCTGATAGGCGACGTTTTACGAAAGGAATGGGGGTTTGATGGAGTAGTCGTATCCGACTGGGGCGCTGTGGATCAGATTGCAGATTCAATAGCTGCCGGCCTTGAGCTTGAAATGCCTGGAAACAACGGCCTTAGCGAGAAAAAAATCATTCAGGCCGTTCAGAATGAAACCTTGCCGGTTGAGGTACTGGACCTTGCTGTTGAACGGGTCGTTCAGCTCATCTTCAGGCATGTTGACAACAAGAAGGAGCATGTTTCATTCGATCAAGAGGATTCTCATCGGCTTGCACGTAAAGCAGCGGGTGAAAGTATCGTGCTTTTGAAAAATTCGAACGGCGTACTCCCTCTCGAGAAAAGCAGTAAAGTCGCAATCATCGGCGCTATGGCTCAAAACCCTAAATTCCAAGGCAGCGGAAGTGCGATTGTCGTTCCGACCCAAGTTGACATTCCGCTTCATGAGATGAAGCAGCTTGCTTCAAACACGGCTAACCTCTCCTATGCACCAGGCTATATTCTTGATACTGAAGAGGTAGACAATAGGCTAATGGAAGAGGCTAAGCGAGCAGCGGAGGAAGCAGATATTGCGGTTATTTATGCGGGGATACCTGATGGGTTTGAATCCGAGCTTTCTGACCGCAGGCATCTGCGTCTTCCTTACAACCAAGAACAGCTTATTGAAGCCGTAGCGTCCGTTCATAACAAGGTTGTCGTCGTTCTAATGAACGGCTCCGCATTGGAAATGCCATGGGTATCGTCGGTAAGCGCGATCGTTGAAGCCTATTTTGGCGGGCAAGCAATAGGAGGGGCTCTGGCGGATATCCTTTACGGTGAGGTAAACCCGAGCGGCAAGCTTGCGGAGACATTCCCGGAGAAGCTGGAGGACAATCCTTCTTTCCTAAGCTTCCCAGGGGAAGGCAATCGAGTGGTATACAAGGAAGGCATCTTCGTTGGTTACCGTTATTATGATAAGAAAAAAATGACTCCCCTGTTCCCATTCGGGCATGGGCTCAGCTATACAACCTTCGATTACTCGAATCTTAAGCTCAGCCGTTCGCATATGAACGATACGGAAACGGTTGAAGTTCAGGTGACCGTTACGAATACAGGGACTCGTTCCGGGAAAGAGACCGTGCAGGTATATGTGAAAGATATGGTGAGCACGGTGATTCGACCGGATAAAGAGTTAAGAGAGTTTGCCAAGGTTGATCTGGAGCCGGGTGAACAAACGACAGTTACCTTTAATCTAGATAAAAGAGCCTTTGCCTATTACAATGTAGAACTGAAGGATTGGCATGTAGAGAGCGGTGAATTTGCAGTCATGGTTGGCTGTTCATCGAGAGATATATTCCAACAAGCTTTGCTTGAAGTAGAATCGACGGTGTCGCTGCGCCAAACGTACACGCGGAACTCTTTGCTAGGCGAGCTAATGAACAACCCTGCTGCAGCACCTATGATCCAGGCATTGACACAAAATTTCCAAGCGTCTATGGGGATTGCCGAGGGGGATGAAAAAATGTCAAAGATCATGCAAGCGGCTTTGGGTGCGATGCCGCTCCGAAGTCTCGTTTCCTTCAGCCAAGGTGCGTTTTCAGATGAAATGTTGGAGCATCTGCTCTCCCAATTGAACGCTCCCGCAACTCACAGCTGATGTAATGATAAGGATACCTTACTATGGAGGGGTCGTTATGCAGACAAAAGGTTCAAAACGATTTATGCTTGGTTTATTTCTCGGATGGGCAGCGTTAATGCTTGTCTTTAGTTTTGCTGACATGAGCTTGTCTAAAGCCGTGTACAACGAGACCCATTCCCGATTTGGAGCTTTTTTTGAAAACTTTGGAGAGCATCCCGCTTTTATGATCTTCTTTATAGCTGGAAATATCTTATTCAGAAACGCAAGGGATAAATCATTCGCCAGGAAGCTCGCCATTCGAATTGCAAGTGCATTTTTTATGGGACTTGGCGGCATCGGGATGATCTTTATCGGAGTCTCGCGTCAATTCGGTTGGGATGGCGGAAGCGTTTTGCTGACAAGTGTTGTCGCAGTCATTATTGTATCGGTCATTGTACAGCTGCTGCTTAATCGGGTTCCAGATGAGAAAATTAAGGTTTACAATATGGCTGCTTGGGCTGGTATCGGCATTGTTTTCACGGAAATGATCGTGGTCAACGTTCTCAAGATTTTCTGGGGGCGAATGCGGTTCCGTAACATGAATGGTGATTATTCGCAATTTACCAATTGGTTTCTCCCTAATGGCATTCAGAAGAACGGCGTTACCGCAGAGGTGTTCAAATCGTTTCCATCGGGTCATTCAGCTAACGGATGGACGATGCTAGTCTGGATGTTATTCATGCCATTCGTTAAAATATGGCGCAACACTATGCTTATCATTGCGATTGCATGGGGGCTCTGTACTTCGTATAGCAGAATCGTGATGGGCGATCATTTTGCTACCGATGTGTTGTTTGGCGCGTTCATTACGGCTTGCAGCATGATTGTATGGTGCAAATGGTTGAAAATCGAGCTTTATGCGGATTTACAAGCCGGCTCAAGTCGACACTTTCCAAAAGACGTGACTCCTAGCTGATGTGATACCAAAATGAAGAACCCTGAAGCATTGAACAGAATAATCTTCCACAGCGGCGACGAGCGAACGCAGAGGGAGGTCGCGAAGGAGCTGGGCGTTAGCCGGAGCTACGTTTCTCGAATTGAGAAGCGGGCGTTGATGATGTTATACCACGAGTTCTATAAGGCGAAGAAGTGATATTGAGAGTTAGCCTCGTCGCTAGTTTCGATGAGGTCATAAGTTCACTTCTTTTAAGACGACACCGCGTTAATATAGTATAATGGTAATAACTTATACGAACGGATGGTGTCACTATGCTACGCAATAATCGAGATAAGCAACAACAGTACGAGTTGGTATCCATTGAAGATTTAGTACCTGTTGATCATATGCTTCGCAAGATTGATAAACATATCAACTTCACCTTCACCGATGAGAAAGTTTCCCCATCTTTACTCGCAGGATAATGGTCGTCCAGCCATTGATGGAACGGAGGGCGTAAGAAGATATCCCTTAGTAATTTCCAAAAATATTCTAAAAAACAAAAAGAGAAATTCGACATTATGAGAACCAATCATTGATTACATCAATGATTGGTTCTTTTTTTGCCGTATGATCCACCTTGAAAAAGGACATCATTTTATGCGAAATGAACCGTTTTCATGAAATGTATGCGCTTTTATAATGAGAAACAAGAGGTCGCAGCGCAGCTAGCTAGCACGAAATAGACCGAAAGGAGAGGCGAACCCCATTCAGAAATCCATATTTTTAAAGCAGTTCAAAAGACAGTTGCCCTTCCAGATATTCGTATGGATCGGATTGTTGTTCCTGCTCGTGTTCAGTTACATTCCGATGTTCGGTATCATCATTGCCTTCAAAAATTATAAAATATCAACTGGCATCGACGGCATTTTTAGCAGCTCCTGGGCAGGATTCTCTCACTTTAAGGAGCTCATCAACGACTATAATTTTCCGATGCTAGTGCGCAATACGTTGGTGCTTAGCATTTTGAAAGTCATTTTTTCTTATCCGATTCCAATCCTGTTCGCCATCATCTTAAGCGAAGTCAGGCATGTATTCGTGAAACGGTTCGTACA
>NZ_JBFRGE010000129.1:0-10777 GCF_052115185.1 Paenibacillus sp. 2TAB19
GCCCTCTTTTGGGACAACACCTCTTTACGGGATTAATCCGTTTTTTTCTTTTTCGTGGAGAAGTTGGAGACGGACTTGGCATCCTCGACGTTGTCGTTGACGAAGGCCATGTCCTGATTTTTCGCTTTCATATGCGTCGTGCCTTTGTAATTGCCTTTGTGCGTTTGATTTTCCATGCTGTCATCTCCCTGTATAAGGCTGCGATAACTCGCTCCACGGTATTATTTCCTGCGAACATAAGCGCCATTCCAGCCTTTCGGACTTTCAAAGTGGAGGTTGCTGGGGTATAATGACGGAAGTTGTTTACTTTCGGGAAAATAGGGGTGTCATATACATGGCTTTGAAAGCAGGAATCGTCGGCTTGCCGAACGTCGGCAAATCGACCTTGTTTAATGCAATTACGCAAGCGGGCGCAGAATCCGCGAACTATCCATTCTGTACAATCGATCCGAACGTAGGTGTCGTTGAGGTGCCGGACGAGCGTCTGGATAAACTCGTTGAGCTCGTTACTCCTAAGAGCATCGTGCCAACGGCATTCGAATTCGTTGATATTGCCGGCCTCGTTGCGGGCGCGAGCAAGGGCGAAGGACTTGGCAACAAGTTCCTTGCGCATATCCGCGAGGTTGACGCGATCGTTCACGTCGTTCGCTGCTTCCAAGACGACAACATTACGCATGTCGCGGGCAAAGTAGATCCGATCAGCGACATTCAGACGATTAACCTTGAGCTTGTGCTTGCGGATCTGGATTCGGTTGAGAAAAAAATCGACCGCTCCCGCAAAAACTTAAAGGGCGGCGACAAAAAGATCGCTTTGGAGGTTGAAGTGCTTGAGCGGGTGAAGGAAGCGTTGTATAACGATCTGCCTGCTCGCAGTCTTGATCTGAGCGAAGAAGAGAAACTCGTTATTCGCGACCTGCACTTGCTGACGATGAAGCCGGTGCTGTATGCGGCGAACGTAAGCGAATCCGAAGCGGGCGATACGGACGGCAACGAATACGTACAGAAAGTGCGCGAGTTCGCGGCACAAGAAAATGCCGAGGTTGTTCCAATCAGCGCGAAGGTGGAGTCCGAGATCGCCGAGCTTGAGGGCGAAGACAAGGAAATGTTCCTTGAGGAGCTCGGAATGGCCGAGTCCGGTTTGAACCGTCTTATTAAAGCGGCTTACAAGCTGCTTGGCTTGTATACGTATTTCACGGCTGGCGTACAAGAGGTCCGCGCTTGGACGATCCGCAACGGCACGAAAGCGCCGCAAGCGGCAGGCGTTATTCATACCGACTTCGAGCGCGGCTTCATCCGTGCCGAGGTTGTATCGTTCACGGACCTGGCTGCGGCCGGTTCGATGGGCGTTGCCCGCGAGAGAGGCCAAGTTCGCCTCGAGGGCAAAGATTACGTCGTGCGCGACGGCGACGTTATGCACTTCCGTTTTAACGTGTAAGTTGAATAGAAGGGTGTCTTGGCATGGCGCGCGCTCGCGTGAACATGTCTAGACGCCCTTTTTTGCAAAGAGTGGCGACGTTTGGTGTAGCATGCGGGGCAGAATAAGCATACGTAATGAACAACTACAAAAAAGCACCTGTCGATACGCGGCATCAGGTATGATATAATAAGGAATATCCTAATGGAATAAACAGAGGTGAATGATTGTGATAGACCGTTTACAAGCGCTCGCCGACCGGTATGAGAAGCTAAGCGAGCTGTTATGCGATCCGGATGTATCCAGTGATCCGAAGCGGCTTAGAGAGCTTTCGAAGGAGCAGTCGGACTTACAAGAGGCATACGATGCCTTTACGGAATATAAGCAAGTGTCTGAGCAGCTCGATGACGCCAAAGTCATGCAAGGCGAGAAGCTCGATGATGAAATGCGCGAAATGGTGAAGATGGAGATCGACGAACTTAGCGCGAGGAAGGAATCGCTGGACGAGAAAGTCCGCATTCTATTGCTTCCGAAGGACCCGAACGACGACAAGAACGTTATCGTGGAAATTCGCGGCGCGGCAGGCGGAGACGAAGCTGCATTGTTCGCTTACGATCTGTACCGGATGTACACGAAGTACGCCGATGCGCAAGGCTGGCGCGTAGAGCTTATGGAGTTTAGCGAGAATGATGTGGGCGGATTTAAAGAGGTTATTTTCATGGTGCAGGGCAAAGGCGCGTACAGCAAGCTGAAGTACGAGAGCGGCGCTCACCGCGTACAACGTATTCCTGCAACGGAATCGGGCGGCCGCATTCATACGTCGACTTCGACGGTTGCGGTTATGCCGGAAGTTGAAGAAGTCGAGATCGAAATTCTCGATAAAGACATACGGGTCGATACGTTCTGCTCCAGCGGCGCAGGCGGACAGTCCGTTAATACGACGAAGTCGGCAGTTCGCGTATTGCACGTACCTACGGGCATTATGGCGACTTGCCAAGACGGCAAATCGCAGAACGAGAACAAAGCGAAGGCGTTGCAAGTGCTTCGCGCTCGTATCTCCGATATTCGCCGTCAAGAAGAAGAGGCGAAATATGCGGGCGAGCGTAAGAGCAAGGTGGGTACAGGCGACCGCAGCGAGCGGATCCGTACGTACAACTATCCGCAAAGCCGCGTAACCGATCACCGTATCAACTTGACGCTGCACCGTTTGGACTCCGTCATGAACGGCGATATGGCTGACATTATTTCGTCGCTGACGATTGCCGAGCAAGCGGACCTGATGGAACGCGAATCGATGGGCTAAGATAACAACAATGCGCTGGATTCCCGCTGCGATTGCTCTCTAGAAGAGCGAGCGCGGCGGAGGTCCGGCGTTTTTTGCTTGGATGGGTGGATGTGGCTGAAATTAACGGGAGTAATTCACGTTAATTTCAAGCGGGGAATTATGATTAGGCGTGAAGAGTATGGAGGGTGCTGGGATGATGGGCGATGTTGTTGGTGGAAATGGGGCGGCGCAGAGGTTGACGCTGCGCGATGYGATGCTGCGCGCGACGAACGAGCTTGCGGCGCACGGGGTTGAAGAGGCGCGAGGCAATGCGGAGCTGCTGCTGCTGCATGTGCTCGGCATGGAGCGCTCGCAGCTTCTGCGCGACTATGGCGAGCCGTTCCCGGCGGATAAGGCAAAGGCATGGACGGAGCTGGTCCGCCGCAAGGCACTGGGCGAGCCGATTCAGTATATGATCGGCGAGCAGTGGTTCTACGGCCGGCCGTTCGCGGTCACGCCGGCCGTACTTATTCCGCGGCCGGAGACGGAGCTGCTCGTCGAGGCCGTGCTTGAGGCGGCCGATAGGCTATGGCCGCCGGAGGCTGCTGCCGTGCCGACGGTCGTCGACGTCGGCACGGGCAGCGGCGCCATCGCCGTGACGCTAGCTTCGCAGCGTCACGGATGGCGCTTATGCGCGTCCGATCTATCGCCGGACGCGCTTGCAGTCGCCCGCACGAACGCGGCCCGCCATGAGGCGGACGGCCGCATTGCTTTCGTGCAGGGCGACCTTCTCGCGCCCTTCGTGCCGGGCCGCGACAATACTGGGCACGCCGGGCTGCGCATCGACGTGCTCGTGTCCAATCCGCCATACATACCGGCGGCGGACATGGAAGGGCTGCAGCGCGAGGTGCGCGACTATGAGCCGCACCTCGCGCTGGTCGGCGGCGAAGACGGGCTTGACCCGTATCGCCGCATGATCGAGCAGCTTCCGCAGCTTGCCGTGCTGCCGCGCATCGTTGCCTTCGAGCTCGGCATCGGCCAGCCTAGCCTCGTCGCGGCAATGCTTGAGCGTATGTCCGCATGGGACGACATACGTATTATTACCGATTATGGCGGCATCGAGCGCCATGTCATCGCTACACAATCGCAGTCGCGCCAATAGCGGCCGCTGCGAACATCACAACCTTCAAGGCGCGGATTCTTTCCGCGCCTCCACACAATCAATCGCCGTCTCTCCGCGCCTCCATCATTTCAATCCGCTTTAGCTAACAACTCGCATCCCTGTCCCCTCACTAACCTCAACCAGTCTGCTCCCCCGCCAACAAACAACTAACTAACCATCTAATTCAGGCTTCACTTCCGTTGCTGCGCAGGCTCCTATCCATTCATTTGTAGCCTTTGAATGGATTTCATCCAATCAAATGAATCTATCTGCTCGACTCTTCCACTTTGATTGGAGTTTATCCAAGCTAATGAGCGTATGTGTTCGAATTTGGCCGCGTGAGGCGGTTTTGGCTGTACGTTTTCCAGTCAAAAGGCAGTTTCGAGCCGATAAGTACCATTTGATTGGACTAAATCCAATCAAAACTATTTTGCAAGGGCAGCCCGTCAAAAACGCCATCTCACGGCAGCCCCTGCAAAATAATAGATTACTAGGTTTACTTGCTAGGATTGCCGGACATACTGAACACATAGACGTTCCGGAACGCAAGCAGTCGCACCGACGGGTGCGCGAGGGGAGCTTGTGTATGTCCAGCCATTATTCCAATCATTCTTATTCCAATGTTAAGCCTTATTCCTCCAAATCCAAATTTCGTTACCGCAATAGCTACGGTTTAGTTGTATTTGTACTTATTATGTTGATTATGAGCTGGGAAACCGGCCGCATGGATACAGCGATCGCAAGCGGAGAAATTCCGCAGGAAGCGATTCGCCTTCGCATTTTAGCAAATTCGGATAGTCCTGCCGACCAAGCGGTGAAGCGCGTTGTGCGCGACGAGATCGTCAAAGCGATGGGTACTTGGGTAAGCGGTCCGCAAACGATTGAGGAAGCTCGCCAAACGATTCTGGCTCATATGCCGGAGATCAAGGCGATTACGGCTGAAGTGCTTGCAAGCCGCGGCTTCACATACGGCTCGGACGCTGAGCTTGGCGTTGTTCCTTTCCCTACGAAAATGTACGGCAGCGAAATGTATCCTGCCGGCGATTACGAGGCGGTTCGCATTACGCTTGGCGCAGGCAACGGTCAAAACTGGTGGTGCGTGCTTTTCCCTCCGTTATGTTTTGTTGATGGAGCATCCGGCGAAGCGGTTGCTGGAGCATCAACGGTGGCAGCGGCGCAGGTAGAACCATCGGTCGACAAGCAAGCGCAGCCAGATGATCAATCCGAACAACCGTCCACGCCTGAAGCGAAGTTTTTCCTGTGGGAGATGCTCGAAAAGCTGTTTAACTGGRTCAAAGCTCTCTTCGTATAACGAAACGGCTTGCTTACAAGTGGCTGTGCTATAATGCTTTTATAGGCAACACATTCATGGATAAGCAAGGATTGAACGATACGATGAACAAAACAACGATATGGCAAGTCCAGGCCGAAGAGCCTGCATCTGCCTTGAGTCTTAAAGAAGCAGCCGCCGTGCTGCAGGGTGGAGGCTTAGTCGCCTTCCCGACCGAAACGGTCTATGGCTTAGGAGCCGATGCTCGAAATACAGCTGCGGTTCAAGGGATATTTACCGCCAAGGGACGGCCGTCCGATAATCCGCTGATCGTGCATATCGCTAGCATTGGCCAAGCGGATGAGCTAGTACAGCCTTATCCGCCGCTTGCCGCACAGCTTATGAAACGCTTCTGGCCAGGACCGCTTACGATCGTGCTGCCTGTTCGCGAAGGCAAGCTGTCGCCGCTTGTTACGGCCGGTCTTGCCACTGTCGGCATTCGCATGCCGGATCATCCAGCGGCGCTTGCTCTCATCGAACGAGCTGCTTGCCCGGTCGCCGCGCCAAGCGCGAACCGATCAGGCCGACCAAGCCCGACGCTTGCGGCGCATGTGCTGGAGGACCTTGAAGGCCGGATCGACGGTATCGTCGATGGCGGAGCGACGGGTGTCGGTCTCGAATCGACTGTCATAGAGCTCGCTGACGATAAAACGATTCGTATTTTGCGCCCCGGCGGCATTACGCAGGAAACGCTGAGAGCCGCATTCCCCCATGCGGTCATCGAAGGCGCCGACGCTGCAGAGTCGGAGGCCGCACCAAGGTCGCCTGGTATGAAGTATACGCATTACGCCCCGCAGGGTGAGCTTACACTCGTGCAAGGCGAGCCAGTTCAGGTGGCTGCCTACATCCGCGCCGAGGTCGATAAGGCCAAGAAACGCGGGGAGACTGTCGGCGTATTGGCTTTTGAAGAACGAATCGCCTTCTATGAAGGCGATCTTGTGCTGTCTTGCGGAAGCGAGAAGTTGCTTGAAGAAGCTGCTCATCGCTTGTATGCCACGCTGCGCGAATTCGACGCTGCGAAAGTACAGCGCATCTGGGCCGAATGCGCCCCCGAGCACGGAATCGGTGAAGCGCTTATGAACCGTATGGCGAAAGCCGCAGGAAATCGAATTATTCGATTGCAATGATTGTAGTCTGTTTGTCCACTTGTTCGCATATGTTTGGTATAGAATGTGACGGACATGGAGGAGATAGGCTGTGGTCGAGGCTGATTTGCATGCAGGACAATTTGTGACGCTGCTTATCATGGCTGTAGCGTTAGGATTTGATGCTTTTTCGTTAGGGCTCGGTATCGGTTTGAGAGGCATTCGGATCAAAGATATTTTGAAGCTTAGCTCGGTCATTGCCTTGTTTCATATCATCATGCCGCTTGGCGGCATCGTGATGGGGCAGTTCGTAAGCGGGCTCCTTGGCAGTGTGGCTACGATCGCGGCAGGTATTCTGTTACTGCTGCTTGGCGGACATATGATATACAGCTCATTGCGGGGCGATGCCGTCACGTCATTCGATCACCGCACCACTTGGGGCTTGCTCGTATTCGCGCTTAGCGTGAGCATCGATTCGTTTTCCGTGGGCATTACGCTTGGCATGTTTGCTGCGGATATATGGCTGACGGTATTGCTGTTCGGCATTTTTGGCGGCTTAATGTCGATAATGGGGCTGTCGCTTGGACGGAAAGTAAGCGCTGATCTAGGCGAGTATGGAGAAGCGCTCGGCGGTGCTATTTTATTCGTCTTCGGTATTTTGTTCATCTTCTGACAGGACATGCCTCTCCATGCTAACGAGGCTGGACGTAATCGGTCTTTTTCGGTACTATCTAGTTAAGTGAATGTGCTGCAAGTTTGTGCGAATTGCACAATGCGGCTGCACTTTGCGTTTTGTATGAAACGAATGGAATATTAGTTTTTATAAAATCTTTTAAAATTAGCTTTTGCCGCCAAAAATCGGCGACAGCCGTTTCACCTTGACGCGACATGATAAGGAGGCAGCAGGCATGAAACGTATTTTATTCGTATGTACCGGCAATACATGTCGCTCCCCAATGGCGGAAGCGATGCTGAAACGAATGGCGCAAATGAGAGGGATTACGGTTGCCGTTCGTTCCGCAGGCGTATCGACGGTTGACGGACTTCCCGTTTCCAAACATGCGCTGGAGACGCTTCGCGAACGCGAGATCGAACATAAAGGTTCTTCCAGAGCGATGACTTCGGAAGCGGTTGAATGGGCAGATCTTATATTGACGATGACCTCCGGACATAAGAGAGGACTTCTTCAATGGTTTCCGGAAGCGGTTGACAAGACGTATACGCTTAAGGAGTATACGAACATAGACGAGCGCGTTCTTGCTGATATCGAGGAGCTTGAAGGACTTTATACGGACATGCATATGAAACAGGCTCTCGGCCAGCAGCTTACGTCCTTGGAACGCACGCGTCTGCTTGAGCTGGAACGGAGCATTCCCGACTTCGACATCGCTGATCCGTTCGGCGGCTCCTTTGCTTTATATGCTAGCTGCGCGCAGGAAATCGAGACGGCGCTTGTCCGTCTGCTTGATAAGATTTCCAAGCGATAATTCGAATCCGCCATAGGTGTTTGCAATTGATTTTTTGTCGTTTATCGGCTATGATGAAAAGACAAATTAGGTTTCCGATGTAACTGGCGACGGAAGTGGGCTAACCACGGTGGAGCATCGGATCATACGGCCGGTCGCCTGGGCAAAGAGCAACATGCTAACAAGCATGTCATGCTCTTTTTTTGTCTTCATAAGAATTGTCGTTATCAGTGTATCAGCCGTTTACGCTTGACAAATGCAGGTATAATAAGACTGTAATTGAGTTCGAGGGAGGTCAAAAAAACCTATGAAAATTGCAATTGGAGCCGATCATGCCGGCTATGTGCTAAAGGATGTTGTCGTGCCCTTCATTGAATCGTTGGGACATGAAATTGTCGATGTAGGCTGCGACTGCAGTCAATCGGTTGATTATCCGGACTACGCGCTTCCTGTATGTGATCTCGTTGCGAACGGAGAAGCCGATCGCGGCATTCTGATCTGCGGGACGGGCATTGGGATGTCGATTGCCGCTAATAAAGTGAAGGGCATTCGCTGTGCGCTTGTACATGATCTGTTCTCGGCTAAGGCGACTCGCGAGCATAACGATACGAACGTGCTTGCCATGGGAGAGAGAATCATCGGTCCTGGCGTTGCTCAGGAAATCATTCGCATCTGGTTGGAAACGCCGTTCTCGCAAGGCGAACGCCACCAGGGCCGATTGAATAAATTAGCTCAAATCGAACAACAATTTGCTTCGAAATCCGTGTAATCGATATGACGGAAGCATATATGAATGATCGCGATCCGCTGGAATCGATTGCTTCGAATGTAGAAACGATCATAAGGGAGCTTGCCTCGGCGGGCGGATTGTCGGCTGGACAGCTGCTCGTTATAGGTGTTAGTACAAGCGAGGTGCTTGGACAGCGCATCGGAACGGCAGGCACGCTAGATGCTGCCGAGCGAATATTCGCCGGTGTCGAGACTGTTCGCAAGGAAATCGGATTTCATCCCGTTTATCAATGTTGCGAGCATCTGAATCGCGCGCTTGTCATCGAACAGCCGGTTGCTGAGCGGTTCGGTCTAGAGCTTGTATCGGCAGTTCCGATTCCGAAGGCGGGCGGTTCAATGGCCGCATTCGCTTATCGGACTCTCCCGGGAGCGTGTCTCGTAGAGACCGTGGCGGCACATGCGGGCATCGATATCGGCGATACGCTGATTGGGATGCACTTGAAGCGAGTTGCCGTACCGGTTCGACCTTCGATTAAGAGCATCGGCAGCGCCCATGTTACGATGGCTTTCACGAGACCGAAGCTGATCGGCGGTATCCGTGCCGTCTATGAGCTTGATGGAGCTGCCGCGGAGCAGGCCAGCGGCACATGCGACTGACTCTATAAGGATACAGACTTCAACCTATATAATCTTTTTTAAACCTAAGGAGGAACTAATGACATGGAAAATCTACGTAAGCAAGATCCGGAAGTACTAAAAGCAATGGGCCTTGAGCTGACTCGCCAACGCGACAATATCGAACTAATCGCTTCCGAGAACATCGTAAGTGAAGCTGTTCTTGAGGCAATGGGTTCGGTATTGACGAACAAATACGCGGAAGGTTACCCAAGCAAGCGTTACTACGGCGGCTGTGAGCATGTCGATATCGTTGAGGATCTTGCCCGCAACCGTGCGAAAGAACTGTTCGGTGCTGAGCACGCGAACGTTCAGCCGCACTCCGGCGCACAAGCGAATATGGCTGTATACCTTGCTGCTCTTAAGCCTGGCGATACGGTTCTTGGCATGAACCTGGCGCATGGCGGCCACTTGACGCACGGCAGCCCGGTTAACGCATCCGGCTTGCTCTACAACTTCGTAGCTTACGGCGTACAAGAAGACTCCTTCACAATCGATTATGAAGAAGTTCGCAAACTTGCTTTCAAGCACCGTCCACGTTTGATCGTAGCTGGCGCAAGCGCATACCCTCGTATTATCGATTTCGAAAAATTGGGCAAAATCGCAAGCGACGTAGGCGCATTGTTCATGGTTGATATGGCACACATCGCAGGACTTGTAGCTGCAGGTCTTCACCCGAGCCCAGTGCCGCATGCGCACTTCGTAACGACAACGACGCACAAGACGCTTCGCGGACCTCGCGGAGGTATGATTCTTTGTCGCAAAGAGTGGGCTGCCGCTATCGATAAAGCGGTATTCCCAGGTTCCCAAGGCGGACCGCTTATGCATATTATCGCGGCAAAAGCAGTCGCTTTCGGCGAAGCGCTTCAGCCTTCCTTTAAGCAATATGCACAAAACGTCGTGAAGAACGCTAAAGTTCTTTCCGAAGAATTGTTGTCCCGCGGAATCAACATCGTATCCGGAGGAACGGATAACCACTTAATGCTGATCGACACGCGTAATCTTGGCGTTACAGGTAAAGTGGCTGAGCATGTATTGGATGAAGTTGGCATCACAGTTAACAAAAATGCTATTCCTTTCGATCCAACGAGCCCGTTCGTAACTAGCGGTATCCGTGTAGGTACGCCAGCGGCTACAGCTCGCGGAATGAATGAAGACGCAATGAAAGTTATTGCAGAAGTGATTGCCCTGGTATTGAAAAATACGGAGGATCAAGCTGTTCTTGAGAAAGCGCGCGGCATGGTTCGTGACCTGACAGCTAAATTCCCGCTATACCCTGGAATGACTTACTAATACGCTATACAGTATCTATATACAATCGTTTGTATAAAAAACGATCAAAAGCCCGTGTATCGACTCGAAGTCGATGTCACGGGCTTTTTTTCATGCATGGAATGACCGAAAGCCTGCATGTTTATTCTAGTATCCAAAAGCTATTTACAAACGATTTGTAAGCACCGATAAAAAATTTTTTAAAGTAAAATTTACCGCAAGTGTATTTTTTGAAATTTGTAGCATCCTATATGCGACAAGGGATTTGTCGAATTTCCAGCAAAATCGTTTCTGACAAAAAGCTGACGTGCCAATTTTTAGGTTGTTGACAATGTAATATTCGTTAGTATATATTTTCTACGTTAAATTCAGAGTAATAG
>NZ_JBFRGE010000130.1:0-9552 GCF_052115185.1 Paenibacillus sp. 2TAB19
GATCTGTCCATTAAGGAGAAGATTGGCTTATATGAATTTCTGAGAGAAGGGCTGCACAACATTCGGAAGCATGCTTTTGAGGCAAATCACATTCGCATTCGATTAGAATCTGTTGAATCCGGCTGGAGATGCTTTATTTCAGATAACGGACAAGGTTTTAGCGGCAATCCTTTATTAAAGGAAGGCAGTTATGGTTTGAAGTTTTTAAAACAACGAACATTGGAGCTCGGTTGGGAAATGGATTTGCGAAGAGATTCCGGCCGTACCACGCTTGAGGTTAGGCATAGAAAGCAGGTGGATCCGAAATGGCAAATATGACAACTCAATCTGTACGAGTACTGATCGTAGACGATCATCCTCATGCACGAGAAGGAATGAAAGCAATTCTTAGCCAGGATAGCTTGTTTGAGGTTGTAGGAGAAGCGCAAAACGGCGAAGAGGCTATTGATTGGACAGAGCAAGTCATGCCAGACATGATTTTAATGGACATCAATATGCAAAGGATGGGTGGGCTCGATGCAACGAAGGAAATAAAGGCGAAGTTCCCTTATGTAAAGATTGTAATGGTCACCGTATCTGATAATATAAGCCATCTGTTCGAAGCGCTAAAAAAAGGGGCTCAAGGTTACTTGCTTAAAAACTTAAAGCCCGACTCTTGGTTGGAATATTTAAGAGCTATTGCCTTTGATGAAGCTCCCATGTCTCAAGAGCTTGCTCACCGTTTGTTAAACGAATTCGCACATGGCGAGAGGCCGATGGAGGAAGAATCTCCTCTAACCCCTAGGGAACGAGAGATATTATCCTGTGTATCGAAAGGATTGATGAACAGGGATATCGCTACACAATTAATCATATCGGAACATACCGTCAAAAATCATTTGAAAAATATATTACAAAAGCTGCATTTGGAAAATCGCGTTCAGCTAGCTCGATATGCTTATGAACGCGGTCTTAATCACATGTAAACGAGAACAGCGAGATCTTTTTCATGAAAAAGATCTCGCTGTTCTTCTTTTCACTTAAAGGTACCAAGCCAATTGGCAAGATTCACAATCTCATCATCCGTAAGCCGATCCTTGTAACCCGGCATGCCACCTCCGCCATTTACGATTTGTTTATATATTTTTTCTCTGCCCAATGTCGTTCCCACCTGATTAAGTGCAGGTCCCATCCTACCTTGGTATTCGTCACCGTGACAACCCATACAGTTGCTTTTATAGATCGATTCCGCATTTGCAATATCAACTGGAATATCCGGAATAGTAATGTTATGGTCTACATCGGAAACTTTTTCTTTTGGCGGAAGATTGAATAGGAGCAGAAAAACCCCAAGCAACGCTGAAAATCCAACCATAATCGCCATGATCCATTTTTTCATTATAAATCCTCCTTGTTATATTTATTGATATTCCGAATAGGGAGCCAGTAAGCAATAACCTGAACCCCTTATGGTCTTTATAAGAGCAAAGGAGTGAGCCTTYTTTGTCTGAATCTTATTACGAATCCGCTTAATATAAGCATCTACGGTACGTTCGTAATGGATGGTACGATCGCTCCAGACTTGTTCAAGCAGCTCCTTACGACTAAGAAATTGATTCATGTGGCGATGCATATAGCTAAACAAACTAAACTCCCTGCGAGTAAGCTGTATGATATGGATGCCAAACTGAAGCTGCCGCACGGCTGAGTTGATAATAATGGGATTCTTCTCATCCGTGTACGAGCTTTTAGTGGACATGGAAAAATAAGACTGAGGGGATTTTCGTCTCATTATCGCACGCATTCTACAAATAAACCCTTTCACCAGAAAGTCATAGCTGCAGTCAAACAAGTGCCAGATCCAGCTCACTATTGTCATCTCTAAACAAGTAACCAACACCCCAAACCGTTTTGATCATATTTCCCACTTCGGGGGATACATGTACAAGTTTCTCACGAAGCCTTTTGATATGCGTATCTATCGTACGGTAATCATTCGCTTTTGTTTGTCTCCATACGGCCTCGAGGAGCTGTGATCTTGAATGAACGACACCTTCGTGCAGCACCATATAGTAGAGCAGATCAAATTCTTTGAGAGCCAAGTATACCTCGCATCCTTCAACTAGAATACGATGCGCAGTTGGATCTATGAGCAGTCTCTTTAAATGCAACGGAATGTTAGCATTACGATTCTTTAGTAGTTCGTCTTGTTTGGATGAGCGCTTAATAATTGCTTTAGATCGACAAAGAAGCTCTTCGTAAAACAAAGGCTTTTCCATGCAGTCATCAGCACCGGCTTCGAAAGCGGCCAGACGTTGAGACTCTGAGCCGAGGTCTGTGAATAACAATATTGGTGTTTTCACTTTTTTTCGTAATGTGATGCAAAGCTGAATATTCGTGTAACTTGACGTTAAGCGGTCAATCACGATCAGCTTGTAATGGTTGTGGTGGGTTTTAAGTAAAGTTTGTCGTACGTCTGGCGTTATGTCGGTTAAATAGCCTTCATTTTGATATAACGATTTTAATTGTTTTTGCGTTTGTTTTTCTGAACTGACAATCAGAATCACGCTTTTGTCTGGCCTCATCGATTCTAACCTCCTTAACCGTTTATAAGACTCATTATCACCTCTAACAATAAGATGCAAAATGACTCAAAGTGGCTAAATGTATTGTTAATTGTAACGATCCCATGAACATACACTTCACGGATTACTGAAATCACAAAAGGGCCTCCCTAAAGTCGAGATGACTCATTGGGAAGCCCTAATTAAAGATTCATTTCTTTTCATTTTCCTTTAGAAGAGTGTGAATATCCTTCAAAATTACTGAGTTATCCATGTCGTCGCCCATACGGAAGACTTTTCTAATTTGCTGATCAGCATCAACAAGCATGAGAGAGGTGACCGTATGAACAAATTGATTGTCATCGAACTTCTGAATCGCGACACCGAATTCCTTGGCTTTCTCGATCGTATAGGTTTCGTCTCCTCGCAGCAGTTTCCAACCCGATTGATCGATTCCCATTCGATCAGCGTAGGTRCTTAGAACTTCTGGCGTGTCTCTATTCGGATCAAATGTAATGGCAGCGAATTGCACCTTGTTTCCGAAAAGATTTTGCTTCATTAGTTCGTCCTGAAGCAGCACCATATTGTACGTCRTGACCGGACATATATCAGGGCAGCTTGTGAATATAAACTCGATTAGCATAACCTTTCCACGTTGCTCCTTCATCACAAACTGGGAACCATCAATATTTTGCAAAGTGAAATCAGGTGCAGCTCTCACAATCGGCAGTTTACTATCGTTGTTTAGAAAGGAATAACACAAGTATGCCGCTAAGGCTARGATTAGAATAATTACAGCGATTAAATACGGACTTATTTTATTGCGACTCATGAAAGTGATTCCTCTTGTCCTTTCCGTTTAACAGCTTCTGCAATTTTCTCTTGAAGTTCGTTATCTTCTTGTACTAGCTTTACTCCGTGTATCATAACGTAGGCGCCTCCGCCTAAAAACAAGCCGCCTAAAATAAACCAAAACAACATCTCATTTTCTCCTCTCACTATCCATATAGGTATTTCTTTCATTATAAAAGGTAATCGTAATGAACATTAATGGCTCGTTCGAGTTATTTTTTGCAGTAAGTATGTTAAATGGTGCAGTATAGCTCTTTTGAGTCATTCGGTAGAAAGAGTGCTTTTGCTAAAATAAAAAAGAAGTTAAATGAGAGTAGGTGAATTAATGCGTAAAATGATAATAGCTCTAATCATGCTGAGTTTGTTTGTCGCTGTAATGTCGGCATGTTCGAATTCTCCGCCAGGACCGATAGATCCGGCCGAAATCGAGGCCGTATTGACGACGAACCCCGAAGCGCCGCTGGCTGCAAAGCCAGTAGAGCTAGTCGCAAGCTTTCCAGGAGCAAATTTATCCAAATCGACATCTGGTTTGACGTTTGAAATTCGCGTGAACGAGAAAGCCGAGTTGCTTGAGGCAAATAATGCAGGACAAGATGAGTTCAGCAGCAGCTTCACGTTTCCGAAGGCGGGGACTTATGACGTGTATCTGCATCTGTATACCGAAGATGTACATCTGACGAAAAAGAAGCAGGTAGTCGTGCAATGAAAACGTTGAACAAAGTAATAATTATATTGGTATGTGCATTAATTTCGATCTTAATGGGGGGAAGCTCCATTAAGGCCGATGGATCAACGAAGTCCTTGCAAGAGCTCATTAATGAAGCACATACAGGTGACACGATTGTCATACCGGTAGGAAATTATAACGGCCCGATAATCATCGATAAATCGCTAAAGCTGGAGAATAGGTCAGAAGCCGAAGTGATTATTAGGAATACAACCTCCAAACCCGCTGTTCAAATCACGGCTGACAACGTTTCTTTAGTTGGATTGACGATCATTGACGAAACGGTTAGCAAGCAGTCTGCCATTCTTGTTCAAGGCAACGGAGTGTTGCTGGACCAATTGCAAATTCGTACCGGCTCATTCGGCATTAAGATGAGAAAGGCTAACAACGGAGAGGTACGAAACACCAGCATCGTGTGGATCGGGAGGATTGCAGATCGACCGGTTAAGCTCTCCGATAAAGGTAATGGCATTGATTTGTATGAATCGAACGGCAATCGTTTTATTGGAAATTCCATTACGGCGATGCACGATGGTATTTATATGGAGAATAGCGATGAGAATGTTATAGAATCTAATACATTTGAACTTCTGCGTTATGGAGTCCATTGCATGTATACCAAAGGGACGATCATTCGCAATAATATCKGTATGTTGAACATTACYGGAGCAATGATTATGGCCGTTCGCGATGTCGAAGTGACTGACAATCAATTTACCAAACAAAACGAGAATGTGAATTCGCAAGGCATCCTTTTGTTCGACGCTCATCAAACGGTTATTAGAAACAATCATGTTGAAGGAAACCGGGTTGGCTTATACGTGGAACAATCCACTCAAAACAAGATTGAGGGCAATTCCGTAATAGGTAATTTCATTGGTATTCAAATGCTTGAAGCCGATAAGAACGATTTGACTGGCAATCAATTCGTAGGCAATGTTGCAAATGCCGAAGCCAAAAATAGTGTGGACAATGTTGTGGCAGGAAACTATTGGGATTCATTTCAAGGAATTGATGCAGATGGAGACGGTAATAGCGATATTAAATATGCGATCAATCCTTTTTTCCAAAGTCTAATTAAAGCACGACCGGGCTTTCAACTCTTCTTCCAATCCCCTGGAATGGTGTTTCTAGAGAGTCTTTATCAGTCGGAAAGCAAAGTTTGGACTACGGACGAATCCCCGTTAATGGAGCCATCTCAAGAGCTACGCTTTATTGCGCCGTCACTTACTCTTGTGCATACGGCTTGGATTGGAGCCATATTGCTATGTTTAGCTATATATTTCATATACCTGGGGGTAAGAAGAAAATGAATGCAAAAAAGATTAGCGTATTTTTCTTGATGATTGTTGGCTTATTGCTAGTAAGTGCATGCGGTACCAAGGAATACAAACCGCAAGCGATCAACGAAGAAACGGATAAATGCGTCATATGCAATATGTCTGTTAAAGATGATCCCTATGCCACACAAATTATTACAAAAGACGGACAATCGTTGAAATTCGATGATATTGGCTGTATGAACGAGTGGAAGGTCAATAACGGTACGGAGACGGTCGGGGCTGAGTTTGTCCGAGATCACAATACCGGTGATTGGATCAAGTATGATAAAGCCTATTACGCATACGATCCTTCATACGTCACACCGATGGCATACGGAGTCATTGCTTTCGAAGATGAAGCAACTGCCCAAGCTTATATTGCCGAACAAGGAATGGGAAAATTGATGAGTTCTACCGAACTGGCCAATCATTCATGGGAAGTAAATCGTGAGATGATGGACATGGAAAACATGGAGATGCATAACGAAAGAGAGCACTTGGATGAAACAAAGGAACACATGGAGATGGATAATGAAGCTGAAGGATCACACTCGTGATTCAGACGGTGCATATTGCGATTAGAGAAGTGAAGCTTGGATTTCGAAATCCATGGGCATATTCCTTCATGGGACTGTTTGCTCTGTTTATGCTGTGTTTGCTGCTCATTAATGCACAAGGTTATGTGCAGGGCTACTCAGGGATTACCGGAACGATACTTAATTTGATTCTATATTTATTGCCTTTGATGTCACTTTTATTGGGTTCATTCTCGTTAACGGCAGAGAAGGAAGAAGGCAGTTGGGAGCTATTATCTGTATATCCGCTGAGCACCTGGTCTTTTATTGTTGGTAAATACGCGGGGCTCGCGGTCGTTCTTCTTGTTATCGTTTTATTCGGTTTTGGCATTGCTGGCTTACTTGGTTTTGTTGCAGGGTCAGGTTTTGATTCTAAAACTTATTTACTGTTGCTTGTCTTTTCAATTAGTGTTGCTTTTCTATTTCTCGCCATTTCTTTACTGGTAGGCACACTGGCCAAAAATCGTTGGCAAGCTTTAACGATCGGCGTTGCGATATGGTTTTTCGCCATCATCGGTTGGCCGCCGTTACTAATTGCCGCTTTGGGCTTTATGCCGTACATGTTCATTGAACCGGCAGTGACGTTCCTTACTTTTCTGAATCCAGCTGAGCTATCGCGTTTATTTACAGTCATCAAATTAGGCGGAGGCTCTATTCTTGGGCCTGAATATTACGACTGGATCAAATGGGTCAAACAGCCTTCTGGCACTCTTGGCTTCCTAGGAGTGGCCGTATTATGGATTGGGTGCGTGATCGGTATTTCACAATTCATATGGGAGAGGAGACGTTCGCGTGCCTGAACCTATCGTGAAACTTGAAGACGTGAAAAAAGTATTGAAAAAGCAAGTTGTAATCGAAAATCTGCACTTGCATGTTAATCAAGGACAGATCTTAGCCCTTTGCGGAGGTAACGGAGCAGGCAAGAGTACCATTCTAAGGATGATTGCCGGCATAGCTCAGCCTGACAACGGTAGTATTACCGTAGGCGGAGTACGCTGGAAGGATAACCGAAAGAAATACGCAAACATGATCGGTTATATGCCAGATGACTTTCGTTTTGGCCAAGGCTTGACCGTATACGAGACACTTGCTTTCTGGGCAGCGCTTCGTGGTATTCCCAAGTCTAGAGTAGGGGAGGTCATCAAGGAGGTCGGACTGGAGGATACGGGGAAGAAGTCCGTTTCTTCCTTCTCCAAAGGGATGCGGCAGCGTGTATTGTTCGCACAAGCTTTGCTGGCTCGACCCCCGATCGTCTTAATGGATGAACCGACAAACGGTTTAGATCCCTATTGGATAGAAACATTTGTACGGATGGTGAAGGACCTATCGGCGAATGGTCAGACTGTTCTATTCTCTACCCATCAGCTTCAGGTTGCCGAAGCACTTGCTGATCGAATTGCTTTGCTAAGAGGCGGAAAGATAGAGCTTGAAGGCTCAGGCCCTGATATTCGCGAACAGCTAGGCGCAAACGGCCTCCAGGCTGCTTTCGCTGAGTGGTTTGGATTAACAGGAAAGCTCAACGGGTTCTAAAAGATAAAAAATAGATCCCTCGGCCACCAAGGCCKAGGGATCTATTTGTCTGTCCATTAATGATGACCGACTGCGGGGGCAGCAGGGGTTCCGGATCGTTGTGCTTCTTCCAGCACTGCAAGCTGCTCTATGGCATGAGCGCCAATAGCAAAACGCTTGGCAGGCATGACTTGTTCGTTAGCAGAGTTGATACGAGATTGAACAACATATAGCCCTTCTTCGTTTAAAGTATGGGTAACGCTATACACGCCGGGGGACTCTTCTTTCGCTGCAATCGTAATAGCAGACTCCTTATTGCCTTCTAGCCAAATGACAAACTCGGCTTTCTCCGCATTCTGAACCGGCTTGCTGCTCTTGGTAACCTCTACAGAAAATAAGCTTGGTTTTCCAAGTATCCATTCATCAGGCACATGCAGATCAACAGTAAGATGAGGGGGGAGACCGCTCTCATCCGTTGCAGTAGTTTTGACCGTGCATCCGCAGAACAGAAGGATGAGCATTAGCAGCCATAACCATTTAACCAGACGATGTAGGTTCATATTCATAAGTTTGTTCTCCTATCGTTAGACCGAGAACCAGTGCCGAAGCGACTTTATTCTGCGGAGGATGAATAGATCGAGAATGAGTACGAAAAGGATAGACAGGCCAACTAACGGCATTACGGCACCGCATATAAGCATAATAATGAGGACACCAATCGTTACTTTATTACTTTTTGGCTTAGCTGGTGCTCCTAACTTTCCTTCTGGTCTGCGCTTACGCCACATTACGTAAGAACTAAGTGCTACTAGAATTAATCCTAAGCAAGCAACTAAACCGATTAATTGATTTGCCAGTCCGAATAACGTGCCTTCATGGAACGCTATTCCGTAAGATATGGCTTTGGCCATGATCCCATAGTCGGCAAAGCGCACATCCGTTAATTTTGCACCACTGTACTGATCGATGTGCAAGGTTGCATTGTAATACGGATTCGGCTGGGATGTGGAAATAGTATATACGCCCGTTTGTCCAGCGGGCACACTTATCGTGTAAGGCTTATGAATGTTTTCGCGCGTTGCGATTTGTTCAACTTCATTAATACTTAGCGGGACATAGCTGCCCGCCATAGAGGCTGGAACGGGTATGCTTTCGGCTGCCCATGGAATATCCTCAGCAATGTCTTTAGCAACGGTAACCGATTCCGGTTTAGCGCTGAAGCTATAAGCGAAGGGAGGCGTATTCGTGTTTGTCGAGTTTGCCAGTTTATCGATTTGACCACCCATGATCCCTGACCAGGGCAATCCTCCCGCAATAATCACGAGCAGTACAATCGATATCCAAAATGCAGGAACGGCATGAAGATCACGCCAAAACAGGCGGCTTCCCGGCTTACTTAGTCTGGGAAGAATAGTCCCCCATATAGAAGCTTTGTGGCGAGGCCACCAAAGGTATAGACCCGTTAACAATAAAATGATTGCCCAACATGCAGCAAGCTCTACGAGCCGATTGGCAATTGTTCCACCAACGACGAGCTCGCTATGCATCTTCTTGAAGAAAGCGGTGAAAGTCTTATCGCTGTTCATCATGCCTAGAACGTGACCGCTATAGGGATCCACATACATAGTCGTAGCTGTACCGTTGCGACTAGCCGATAACTGGTAACTTGATTTAGGAGTATCGCCTATCGTTACAGAGTATATGGAAGTACCTGGATAAGCTTTTACGGTCTTTTCAATGATGCTCTCAGGCGCCAGTTTCGATGCTCCGACCTCTTGAACGGTTAGCATATCCTTGTACAAAAAACCTTCAATTTGCGGTTTAAATAGATAGACAGATCCGCTGAAAGCTAAAATGATTAAAAATGGCGCGAAAATGATTCCTGCATAAAAATGCCATCTCCATACCGATTGGTAAATGGCCTGTCGCAGCCTAGACGATGTTGTCTTTTTCAGTTCGGTCTCAGTTGGATTTGTGTTTCCAATCGGAATAGCACTCATAACAATACCCCGTTCCCATATATG
>NZ_JBFRGE010000131.1:0-9227 GCF_052115185.1 Paenibacillus sp. 2TAB19
CTCATAACAATACCCCGTTCCCATATATGAATATAATCTAATTCATTATAACTTTAGGGAACGAAAGATCGGATGACTCGATAGAGCTATAAAATATAATTACCAATACAAAAGTCAATAAACTGGAATCCGAGTATCATTGAGTAGAAGGGAGCACGAACAAAGTAAAACTTGATAACAGATGTCATTTTTTGTGACATAATTTGTTGACTGAAATTATGAAAACGTGCTACATTATTGGCTATTAATTAGATAGGAGCAACTAACATGAGAGACGTTATTGTAATTGGCGGCGGACCATGCGGTCTTGCCGTTGGACTGGCACTGCAGGAGCAGGGAATCGATTATTTGATTTTAGAGAAACAAGCCATAGTCAATTCGATCAAATCATTTCCGGTAAATATGCGATTCTACAGTACGAGTGATCGATTAGAGATTGGAGATATTCCGTTTCTATCTGAAGAGGATCGACCCACACGCCATGAAGTGATGCGGTATTATAGATCGGTCGTAATAAGGCAGCAAATGAACATATTAACCTTCCGCGAAGTAATTGGCATCGAGCGTATGAAGGATGGTTTCTTAGTGCGGTCGTTGAACCACCTCGCCAAAGAAGAGATATTTGAGGCACGGAGAATCGTGATCGCCACAGGTATCTTTGATCATCCTCGATTATTGGACGTTCCAGGCGAGCAGCTTCCAAAGGTCATGCATTATTACACCGAGGGACACTCCTACGCTGGGCGGTCCGTATTGGTGGCAGGAGGTAAAAATTCAGCAATCGAAGCAGTCATCGATTTGTATCGCAATGGTGCAGATGTGACACTTGTTCATCGTGGTGCTACCGTGCTGCAAGGCATTAAACCAACCTTGCTGACCGATATTCGTAATCTATTTGAGAAGGGCAGAATAGACTTTTATCCCGAGTCGGAAGTTACGCGTATTTTAGATGAGCAGGTGGTGATTACAACCGCAGGCAGGGAGATTGTAATTGAGAATGAGTTTGTTTTTTCGTTAATCGGTTATCAGCCGGCTCTTGCCATGATCAATGATTTAGGTATCCGTATTGATCCAGAAACTCAGATCCCAACATTTGATTCTGAAACTTATGAAACTAATATAAAGAATATCTATGTAGCTGGCGTGGTTACGGGAGGAATCACAAATAAAGTTTTCATCGATGACGGCCGTCTTCATGGACCCAGGATTGCCGCTAAAATCGCCGGTGATCTGCGCAAACTGTGAACAGTCGAACATATTTGTTAAATAAGAACGTACTCTACAGKAACGTTCTTATTTAACAACAGTGATGAATTTATTTTTTAACAATTGTGATGGGAGAGTGAAGTTATTTTGTAGTGAAAAACATTTAACTCAATACGTTGTCAACTTATATGAAAATGTTTGTCAGAGTACAAGAACATATATGCATTTGAAGCCGCGTAAATCGCGGTTTTTTTGTTTTAAGGATATAAGTTCTTGTCCAAACTCGAGGACAAGAACTTATATCCTTAACCGAAATGGACAAGAACTTACATCCTAAGCCGAATGTTTTCGAATATCCCAATAATAAAGGTGCTGGTTGGCATTAAACTGACTGGCAGTTTAACGTAGTACAATAGGATGTTATGATAAAGTGTAAACGGGTATAAGGAGATAACATAATTTCTTTAATGGGACCTAACAGAAAAATTAAGAAACACATCACAATTAAAATTAATCATCAGACAGTTAAAATACTCAAGTATAAGAAAGAAAAACACGAGGACAGATTCACTGGTGAAACATATACCACTATTGAGTTAATCACCAAAATTGATAATGATGTATTTAACAATAAAACAGTCACATTAGAGCTTGCAGATATGGATGTTATTCATGCTGAATGGATTACTCGATTCTCCCAGCCTGGTCTACTTAGATATATATACAGGATTAAAACTGAAGTCATGTCGTTCAACTAACGGGGAACATTAGTTCAGCGATCCAGGAGTAGTTTTCAGACTCGGCAGCTGCTCCTTTTTCATTAAGCTAAAGGGCAAGATAATTCAAATATATGGTACTATTTAGTTATATAACCCAAGCGGATTTTTGAGCTGCTTGCTTACACGGAGCGTTGGACAAAAGAATTGTCCATGCTCCTGTTTTTGTGACTATTTCGGAATAACGTTGTCTAATAGATATGCGGTTCGGCATGAGCGAGGGAGAGGAGAACTTTTGAACGATTTTTCGGATGTTTATAACGAATATGCTGTACCTGTACGCCGATTTTTGTTGTCCTTAACGCAAAATGAGGAAATAGCGGAGGAGTTAACGCAGGAGACGCTGTATAGAGCTTTTCTCCATATCGATAGCTTCAGAGAGGAGAGCTCCCTCTACAGCTGGCTGTGCCAAATTGCCAAAAATCTTTATTTGAACGAGCGAAAGAAGCTCGCAAAAAGGCAAGCTTCCGCTGCTACGCACTTGCTTGAGGGTGTGAACGGCGAAGAATGGACGCAAACACTACTTCTTAGGGAGCAAGCGATGTTGGTCCATCAGGTGCTGCATTCGCTGCCCGAGCCCTATAAGGAAGTGTTTACTCTTAAGGTGTTCGGCGAGCTCAAGTTCAAAGACATTGCAAATTTGTTCGGCAAGACGGAATCCTGGGCGAAGATGACGTTTTACCGGGCGAAGGAGCGAATTGTAAAAGGAATGGAGGAGAAAGCATGAGACAGCCTTGCAACGTGGTGTATGATTTGCTTCCGCTTTATATCGATGGGGTGTGTTCGGAGGAGAGCAAGGAACTCGTCGAAGAGCACTTGACGGAATGCCCGGCGTGTAGAGAGAAGCATGCGGCGATGACCAGTGAGATGGTGGAGGGCAGCCTACTCCAACCTAATCAGCCCACCCTTAGGAATCGCGATCTCGCTGCGAAGAGAGTGTTAAAACGAATTAAGCGAAGATGGACCCTTAGCGTGGCAGCTTTGCTGCTGCTCGTACCGTTTTTTTGGCTAGGCGTGAATCAGTATCGGGGCGAAGGCATTTCGTACACGAATCTTTACGATCACTATAACGCTGTCCGCTTTCTTCATGCACTGGAGGACAGAGATTATGAGAAAGCTTTCTCTTTCGTGAACGTGAGATTTTATTATGAGGAAGACTTGCAGAGAAGTTTGCCTGGCGTAGCCAAAGGGCTCCGTAAGGAGGACTTTACTTACGAGAAGCTGGAGGACGGAAAGTATTATTATACGAACGAAACGACCCGGATCCCAGAATCGGACATCGAGGAGTGGCTGAAGGAACGAAACGATTGGTATAACCAGTACAAGGATATGTCGTATGAGCAGTTTTATGCCTATAGCGAAAGCAATTTTATAAGGAATCTGCAGGAGTGGGAGAAGCTTGGATACGAGATTACAGGGTTTAGCTGGGATTCCGCAATCGTGGATGAAAGCAGCGTGCATGAGGTCAATGAACTTAGTTTCAATGTCTATATCTGGGATGGAGAACAAACGACGAAGTCAGGCGAAATAAGCCTCGATGGAAACGATAAAGGGAATTTTATCATCGGCGGAGGTTCTTATTTACATGGCGATGTGAAGACGAGCAGCCTACTCCAGGCAATGTCTGTTTGGGAGTTCGATAGTTGATAAAACCACGACGGAAGCCACGATTGGATGCCTACTCGTTGGGACGATAGCACCACGACATGACGGCAGCCGGCCACACGATCGGTTGCCGTTGCTCGTTGAAGTAAAGGACAGGATAATGCAACAAATGCAATATCTGAATCGTATAAATAATGGAGTGTTTGATAAATCGATTCCAAAAGAAAAGGGTGTGGAATTATGAAAATAGAAAAAAATCTTATATCGTAGTTTTATCGGGGCTGGTTTTTGTAACAGGAATCGCTCTATATTTTTATCCAAATAAGCACGGAAATACAGTTTCAGAGAATGACTACCTTCTGAAGGCCTCAGGAGATGCTCTTAATTACGCTGTTAACGAACAAGGACAAACCTAGTAATGGACCATTCCCTGCTGGAACAGAACAAGAACCTGAATTAATTAAAGCTGAGGGGAAAAATGGAGTTATTGGATACGTAAAATCTTCCGATCTAGATCCACAGGTGTCTTCGCCTGAAGAAGCAATAGCCTATATGGAATCCATAGAACATGTGGACTATATATCAATTCCTTTGTATAAATCTGATGGCAAAACTGTAATTGGTGAATTTAGACTTGGGAATTAACGTGATGGCTTGCAGAAGGTATGGCTTTAATCTTTATATGATCTATATTTATTTTAGCACACAGCTAGTTTCAATAAGCAGTTAAGCCGGTTTTTGATCTTCGAAAGTTGAGATGCAAACATTAAATTGGGAAAATAGCAATTTTAATGTAGGAGGACTTTGGATGAAAAAAGTGATCTTACTGGTGCCCCTGCTGCTGGGAGCGGCATTGTTGTTTTATTTCTATCAATCATTCACCGATTCTCACAATGTGGATACCGATTCCCCAACGTCTGCCTCGCTGGAACAACACCAAGAAACACCATCTCTCCCGACCCGTGAACCGGACACTTCTGAACAAATCAACAGTTCAGTCTTTGATGTAAGCAAAGCGATATATCTCGGTGAAATCGACAGCGGGGCCGTTTATGAAGCCTTTGGCAAGCTTTATTACGTAGACACGCTTGGGGAAGCCATTGAGATCGGAGATCCCGCTATCGAAAAAAGAGGAGCTGTCCTTGCTCCAACTGGAAATACCCTAATTTACCAGTTTTCCGATACGTCCATTATAACAAGTCCAGCAAAACTGGCTTTGCTCCATTTACGAGATAACAAGGAGAATGCTGTGATCGAGCTTGAAACCAGCAATAGAATGGAAGAGATCGGCCCGTACTCCTGGTCAGGCCAAAATGTTTTTGTGCAGGAAGCTCTTGCAACCGAATCGCCGAATTTCCTCATGTTTAATGGTAAAACGGGAGCAGTAGTCGATTCAGGCAAGCTCTTTCAAACTCTATATGAAAACAATAAAATAACGAAAGTGTTGAGGCTCGATCCCAGACACATAGTGAACTCCGACAACGGTTTGGGGGCTCCGATTATCGTTGCGGCATTAACGGAGGATGGCGTTTTGCACGAACTGCTTGAGGAAACGTTTTACGAAACGATGTTTCTGGATATTAAAATATCCGATGACCTAACCGCAATCGTCATATGGACCCATCTGGTACCGGATATTTCTTCCACGCTTTGGGTAGCGGAACTGGATCACGCAAATTGGCAAACGGGCGAATGGCAAAAATACGATACCGCTCCCGAAAAAGAAGGATCTATCCGGTTCGATACCGACCACAGAAATGTGTTGCTGAGCAACGGGGAGATGATCGTGATGCCTAAAGTAGAAGGAGTTGAGCACTAAATACGAGGTACCTTACCTAATTTACGACTATTTATCATTTTTAAACGAAGGAGTAAGCAGACAGGTATGTCATTTAGAGTATTTGAAAGTGATAATAACTCCCGATAATAACTTGTTCATGTACATTTCGGCTATATACGTTACACTAACTGGGAACGATAGTTCAACAACATAAAGTGAGCAGTCCGYCGYGGCCCTGCTCACTTTTTTCATTAAACTAAMGGGCAGATTACGCTAACGCATACACCTCTCCATTCTGGACAGATTATTTAATGTTTGTTGGATTAAGGTAAGGGAGGGCATGTTTCTTGAGAGTAATAATTTGCTTTGTAATCCTATTATCAACGGTTGGATCGCAATTATGTAATGCATCTGATGAAAAGCCTCTTAAGGACTCAAGAGAATTGCAATTGCAAGATATGCTTGTATTGCAGTTGCTTCCTCATATGAGAGAAAGACTTGCTGTTGTGTATTCGGATGTATTTACAGCACCAGGCTCACCTGATATTTATCCTTATTTTGTTGATGTCAAGGATACCAGAAGGGTAAATGGCTTCCGTGGTTTTGATTTTTTGATTACTCTTGATGTACATCCAACAGTTGGACCCCATATTTCTGTTGGTGAAGATGTTTTTACATATCGAATCTCAGCAGATGGAGTTGAACTTAAAAGTTTTGAACATGTTAAAGGACCAGATAAGAAAGACTTTCCTCCAAATTACCAGGATCTTTTAAAGTAACGGGCAGTTTAACAACAACACGCATAAAACCCTGTATACTGTGGGAGTTTATGGATGAGGTGATGACATGATACGAAAATTGATTTACGGTCTACTCTTTTTCTTTTGGATTATACTTATCAATGAGCCAATAATTACTGCTCAACCAGATGAATACAAGGCTAAGGAAAAAGACTCAATTGAATGGGTCGCTTTGTGGACTTTCCCTAAAACAAGGGAAGAACAATTGGAGCGTATGCTAACGACTGAATTGCAAAGAAAGGTTTTATGGGCGCTCCAAGAAAAACACTATTTAGAGCCTGGAAAAGAACATCTATACTCGATTGATCCATTTCAGGTATCCACAATGAGACAAAATGAGCATGGAATCTCTGAATTGGAGGTCACTGCAAAAGTACATCAAGTTATTGATAATGAAATAGAAAAGAAATTTGATAATTATCTAATTTCTTTTCGTCATAAGTACGATTCAGGGTTTATGGTCATAGAGGTGGTAAAAAAGTAAGGGCCATGGGGCAAAACTAATTATTTACTCAACCGCAGCCGGTCCGGCTGCTTTTTGTCGTTGAGCTATCTGGGAACGATAGATCAACATCATAAAGTGAGCAGTCCGCCGCGGCCACGCTCACTTTTTTCATTAAGCTAAAGGGAGGATAACGCAATAGTCGTGATTCTTCGCCAATACGAGAAAAAACATCGAGAGATCTATAGTTCTCCATGCTACAATCAATGCCATGGAGGTGCACATCCATGAATTATGAGCAAAGAATTCAATCCGTACTTAATTATATTGAGATGCATGTGCAGGAAGACATTACGTGTGAGTCACTTGTAGCGCTGGCCGGCTTCTCTAGTCACATTTTTTGCGCGTGTTTGAAGCATACATCGGCTCCACCGTCATGTCATATGTGCGAGGTCGCAAGCTACATCTTGCTGCCGAACAACTAAGCCAAAGTAAAGATAAAATAGCTGACATCGCATATGATTACGGTTTCGAATCTCATGACGTATTCGGAAGAGCTTTCAAACGCATGTATGGAATAACACCGGAAAACTATCGGAGGAGAAGGTTTCTTTTGCCTACATTCCACGCTGTCAATCTCGCACAGCAGCGAAATGGAGCTGTAGCAATGTTGAAAACCAAACCTCATACAGCGATTGTGACAAAACCAGATATGAAGTTAATTGGCATAGAATGCCGATTTGAAGATTGTGTACCTCCTCCTGATCTGTGGAAGAAGTATTTCGATGAGTGGCAGCAAACTTTCGGCAATATCGCACATTTACGCGTAGAGCCAGAAAAAGAAATCGACTATGCCTTGTCATTAGATCGAGACGAAAGCGGATACACCTATTTTATCGGGATCGAAGTTACAAGTGTAGACCATGTGCCGCCAGGTGCAACAGTACGGCTCATCTCAAAAACGAAATATGCGAGATTCACTGCTATTGGCCCAGTCGGGGAGTCTATAGGACGAACATATGACTACATTTTCAAAGAATGGTTTCCAAGTTCGTCGTATCAAACTACTTCCGGTCCGATCATGGAACACTATGATATGCGTTGTGCAACCAGTCTCGGTATACCGCCTGAAAAGCACGAAATGGATATCTACATTCCAATCGAACCAATCATAACAGAAACAAAAGAGATTATTGAACTTCAACCTTACCGGGCAGCTTATTACAAGGCCGTCGGCAGAAAGGGAAGGAAATGGCACCAAGTGAAGAAAGAAGCATTTGATGTCATGTTTGGTTGGGTATTATCGCAAGGCATTGATCAATCTAATATGCGGATTCGAGCACATAACAACGGAGGTTCGTCGGAAGAGGATTTCTATTATGAGGTTTACATCGACATTACCGGGAAAGATGTCACTATAACAGAGAATTCACTTATCAGCTTGATAGATTGCGAAGGCGGATTGTTTGTCGTCATTCCTGCACTTCATCGTATGTTGGAGCCGACAGGAAAAGCATTTGGCAAATGGTTTGACCAGCAGGAGAAATATAAGATGACGGGTGAATGGTTCGAAGAATTCTTAATTCATAACGTCAAAGTGACTTTGGATACACTCATCAGGATGAATTTCGGGGTGAAGAGATTGTTGGTTACAGAGCTGAACTAACGGAGAACTTTAGTACAATGTACCATAGAGCAGTTTGCGATCCGCAGCTGCTCCATTTTTATTAAGCTAAAGGGCAGGACACTTCCAATATGTGTTAAAATATATTTTTGTAAAAAGAACCAAAAAACCTGCATTGCAGAAACGGAGGAATTGTGAGGTGCAAGTCTTTAATTTTAGTCAAATTAACAATCTGTTGACTGGGGTAGGGTTAGCTTGCGAGCTTGAAGCTACCTCTGAACTGAATCGAGCTTTCGTAAAAGTGCAGGTTATTAATGAACAGAAATATCTAAATAAGATAGAACCAGGCTCGGCTAAATTCTATTTAAGAAAATATGAGGTGCCCTCAGAATATCTAGATAATAAATGGGACATTTCGGATGATGAACTAGTTGGGTCAGTTCATAATATAAGTATCATTGGAATTAAAAATCTACCATGAATGAATGTCGGACGACAAGAACATATATACAACGATAGCCGCAAAAATTGCGGCTTTTTTGATTTATGTATAGAAGTTCTTGTCGCGAGCTCAAGACAAGAACTTCTATACATAGCCGTATTAGGACAAGAACTTCTATACATCCCCGTGATCCCCGGTAATGCACGATTTATTAACTAACGGGAGGATAGTTGAATAACTCAAAAAACCATTAGCAACCTTTTAATTCCATTTATCGTATACAGATTAGAGGTTTTATGGAGGTGATTATTGTGAAAAAGTATTTACTTACCTTCTTGTTGCTAACTCTTATTATGATCCTTGGGTGTAACGAGAAGAACCAGGACTCTTTTCAGGAAAACGGCGGAGTTTCAGTTAATCTGATATGTAGTCGGCAGGACAATACAAATAAATGCACAGACCAGCAATTCAATGATATCCAATCATTCCAAGTCTTCAAAACTGCTATAGACGGTGCAGAGAAAAAATCGGGTATACTTAATTATATAGCAG
>NZ_JBFRGE010000132.1:0-9187 GCF_052115185.1 Paenibacillus sp. 2TAB19
GGGCAACCTCGATCCCCTCATGTGGTTGCAGAACGATTTCTTTACCATCAATCTCCATGGTTGCAGAACCCGACAAGACKAAGAAAAATTGACGGGAGTGTTGATGATAATGTTTTACTTCTGATGTATGTGCCGGCATTTTTTCATGAATGACGCTTAAATCGTTTTGTTTCACTAAATGCCAGCCATCGCATTGATCTCCCCAAATATAATGCTCAGCGGTTTGTATGCTTATTTTCATCTTATTAATCTTCCATTTAAGTTGTGATTCATACTCAAGGATGATTGTATCTGAAACATTATATAATTAGGTGTATATAAATACAAAAGTTTCGAGCAACAAAATATGGAAAATGAACGTCATATATAAAGCGCGCAACTTACATAATTGGAGGTAGATGATGAAGAAAATCATAATCGTCTTTATCCTGATATTCAGTTTTGCAGGGATATTATCGAATCAGACCCTACAAGCGGCAGGTGTTAACCCGATTCGGACATCTGCAGATCTAACAGGAATTATTGATATCGATCACAAGAACGGATTAAGTGTTGCCCTGCAAAATAATGGAGCGGTGTGGTCGTGGAAAGGTAATAACTTTGCTCTAAAACAACTTGTGATAGAGAATGCGATGCAAATTACGACAAAGAACATTGCATTGAAAAAAGATGGCACCGTTTGGACATGGGACAGCGGTACAGGCAACCCTTATTTGAAAGCAAAAGGCATTAAAGCTAATCGGAATGAACCTATTCAAATTGTAGAGTTAAAAGGGATTATGAAAATTGAGTCGGGTGATGTTGGACATTTAGCGCTAGATCAGAATGGCGAAGCGTGGTATTGGGGAGAAGATGGTTGTATGGCATGGATGTTGCGCGAGGATGTTGAATCGGAAGCTTGCTATCATCTAAGCAATGAACCTACTGAAGTCCGATTCATAGCGCCTTCCTTCACGTCCATTCCCGCTAAAGTACAGTCAGGCTTAGCCGATATCGATATTGAAACGGGGGTTATGTTCGCAACTAAGGCTGGGGCAGTCGTTCATATCGGCGTTTGGGACAATGTTCATATGGGCGAAGATGATTTAATGATGCGAAATATTGTGAAGGTTGCAGCATCCACTGAACGCCGGGCTGCTGTGGGGATTGATAAGAGCGGCTATCTGGTCAGCTCGTATGAGCCGAAGATAGGCAAACAAAAAGGGTTCATCGATGTCAGTGCAGTATCCAACAGCAGTTTGCCTTACCTCGCGGTGCATCAAGATGGAACCGTGTGGTCCGGCATCCTATATGCAGACCCCGCTCCTCCACTTATAAAGCTTGAAGGCTTAAATGGAATCCAGCAAGTGAAAGCAAGATCTACGAACTCCGGTATTGCCTTAGGTGGTAACGGTATCGTATATCAGTGGGGAACTGGAACGTCAAATTATGATGACCGTGATTTGCTGCCCTTGAAATCTGCCGTTAAGGCAACCAAAGTTCAGAAACCATTTTCGGTTGTTCTGAATGGCGAAGTGATGAAGCTAACTTCAGGTCCGGTTATTTCAGGTGGTACTACCTTAGTGCCGATGAGAGATTTATTCGAAACGCTTCATGCAAAGGTAGACTACAATAATGGGAAGATCACTGTTACGACAGATCAACTCACGATAAATCTTGAGGTTTATCGACATGAAATTGATGTTAATGGTACGAAACTGAGTTTGACGCAGCCTCCAATCTATCATAATGGCAAAACCTATGTGCCGCTGCGATTTATCGCTGAAACACTCGGTTTAGAGGTGAAATGGGACTCAAGCAGCGGTACGGTGATTGTGAATGAGGTGAAATCTAACTATCAAACTATTGATTAGAGCGATAGCTGTTCTGGATATATTTTTAGAAGAGAAGAGAAATAAGCGGCTTTAGTAAATGGATGATTCAAACGATCGATTGATGTTGATTTAGGAATGGTCTAAACGAATCAGCGCGAGGGGATTAACGATGAGATTAGCGGAAGCGCTCGTCATGCGAGCGGATTGTCAACGGAAGGTTGCTCAAATCAAGCAGCGCCTTGTTAGAGTCATAAAAGTACAAGAAGGAGACAAACCTTCAGAATCGCCAACCGAGCTGATGGATGAATTAACTCGAACGCTCGATCATCTAGCCGTCTGGGTGAAAAAGATTAATAAGACGAACGCGTTAAGCCCCTTCGATGCGAGCATAAGCTTGGCAGAAGCGTTGGCAGAACGTGATCGCATCATGCAGCATCGCAATATACTGAATGAATTACTTGGCGAGGCTTCCATTAAGCAGGACCGATATAGTCGGCAGGAAGTGAAATATTACACGACGATTGAGATCGCAGATCTTCAAAAAGAGGTCGATGAGTTGTCGAGGAAATACCGTGAGTTGGACTTCAAAATACAGGAGAAAAACTGGAGCACAGACGTTCTAGATAACTAAACAAGTGGTAACCTAAAACCATACAAGCGAGCACAACCCGCCAACGGGCAGTTGGACCCTCGAATAGATGCAGGGCCATATCTATAAAACATAATAAATTAGCCCAATAATGTTACAAGAGTGCGCGATAGCATGTAACTAGGCTGTATATTGTTTAATGTAACTACCATGTGCTGATGTATGGGTTAGGTGAGGGCGGGTTCGGGGACTTGTTTAATAAGATCGGGTTATTGCAATATGAAGTTGAATCCGTTATTATGGACACCAAGGATCCATAATGATTCATACAGAAAGGGAGGATGGACTTATGCAGTTCTCCAAAAGTACAGATTACGCTCTACATGCTTTGCTTCATTTGGGTCACTCGGATCGTCGCAACCATATCGGGATTAAAGAATTATCGGCAACGCTTGGCGTTTCCGAAAGCTATTTATCCAAAATTATGTCCAAGCTACGGCAGGATGGGATCGTACGTGCGGTACCGGGTGTGAACGGCGGTTATGAGCTGGCACGGCCGGCCGATCAAATCACTTTTCTGAATGTGATTCAAGTGATTGAAGGTCAGCAGCAATTGTTCGAATGCTCGAATTCGAGTTCGCAGCAACATCAACTGTTAGCAGAAGCGGGAGATGAATCACAGGAGCAGCATCGTCCCAATAAAAGCGGATGTTTAGTTGAAAAGGTGATGGACGGTGCGCAGCAGCATTTGCACCAGTATTTACAGGAGCACACGATCCAGTCGGTAATGGATGAAGCTTTCAAGCATTGCAGCCATGAGGTAAACAAGAAGTAAAACGCTTCTTGCGCTTAATTTATAGATATAATAGATCCATAATAACATGGTTAAAGAAATAAACCATAATGAAAAGTGAGGAATTATAATGAACGATTTTTTTAATGAAACGATTTGGGAAGAAGCTTGGAAAGAAAATGGCGATACGATCGTGAACAAGATGAAAAAGGCTGGTATCGTTCCAGCCAAAGCTTTTGACCATAAAGCGAAAACTTTTAATGAGCAATCCTTTAATGAAGAGGGAAGAAAACGAACAACACGTATTGTACGCTGGTTAGAAACGCAAGGAGTTCAACTTGAAAATGCTTCTGTACTGGATGTTGGAGCTGCCTCGGGAGTATTTACGGTGCCTTTTGCGGAGCGCGGAGCTCGTGTAACTGCTGTGGAGTCCTCACTTCCGCTAGTCGAACTTTTGGAAGAAAACACTTCGAAATTCACAGAAAATAGGGTGAAGATTGTATCCGAGCCATTTGAGGATATCGACGTTCAGGACAAAGGCTGGAGCCAAGCCTTCGATCTCGTCTTTGTCTCCATGTGTCCAGTTATTGTTGACTGGGATAGCGTGGAAAAGATTCTTAGTTGCGCGAGTCAATATTGTTACTTGAGTATGCCTGCAGGCTCCATCGAGCATAGTTTGGTGAATGAAATTTATCCACTTATCACTGGTGAGCCTTTTAAAAATAAAAAGACGGAAATGGGTTATTTGCTCCACCTGCTTTATCTCAAAGGCTACTCCTACGAGTCGCTTATATCGAGAGAAACAAAAACCGCGGAAATCTCCATAGAAGCGGCACTGCAAGAAATGATGAACTGGCTCGGAAGCCACGGTCTGCCTGCAGATGCTCTAAATCGGAAAAAGGTAGCCGACTATTTGGAACAGACGTATCCGTCCGGCACAGTGGTTGTCCGCCAGAGCGGCCGTTATGGCAAAGTACTGATACGACTACAGGATCAGAGCATGTATGCAAGGGAAGACTTATAAACACTAAATCTACGACTCACCGAATTGACCAGACTCCCGGTGTCGCCAACTCATGATCACCAAGGACAACGCGATTAGCGCGAGGATAATCCCAAGCACTCGGAACCCTTCGCTGCTGAACCTATCGCCCATTACGATGCCTATAAGCAATGAAGAGAGAATCGTTCCAAGGTATCTGGATGTATTAAATAATCCGGAGGCGACGCCGATTATTTCTTTTGGAGTACTTTCGAACAAGGCTGCTTGCATACCGACATTGTTCAATCCGTTGCTAATACCGAAAGCAGCTAACGCAACACATACACTTACAACCGGTGAATGTTGATTGAATGACACGATCCATGCGGACCCCAATGCCATCAGTATTGCGGATACGATTAATGCCGGCTTGGGCCCTGACTTATCGATCCATCGTCCTGCTATCGGCGAGACTACGAGCGAGCACAAGCCTAAGCTCAACATAAGAATCCCTGTATGGAGTTCGCTGACATGACGTACCATTTGCAAATAGGACGGAAGACCAAAAAACAGCGAATAAAAAAGAATGTTAACGAGCATGAATTCGATATTGATCCCTATCATCGCAGGATATTTGGCGAAGATACGCAATGGAATGAAAGGCGACTGCGCTCGAAACTCATGACGAACGAATGCCGCAAGCAGCGCGAGGCCTAAAAGCACGAGAAAGACAGGTACGAACGAGACTTGTCCCGAAGATTGGATTGACAGTAATCCAATGAGCAGGGTGACTAAACCCGATGAGAAGAGTAGGATTCCCAGCGTATCAATCAAATCAAACCATTTGCGAATGGAGATGCGCTGTGAAATCAATGTTGTAGGGTTATCTTTAGGTATTGTCCTCCAAGCGAGTAGGAAACTCGCTATCACAAACGGAATATTGACGAAAAAGATCGCTTGCCAGTCCCACCAGTGTATTAATATCCCGCCAATAAAAGGGCCGAATGCTGCCGCTCCCGATAAAAATATGGACATAACAGACAGCGCCGTCGCTTGCTGCTCCGTAACATGAATACGAACAATGGCCATTCCAACAGCGACCATCATGCTTGTTCCGATGGATTGCACAATGCGGAAGACGATGAGCCACCCGAAGCTTGGAGTAAGCGGAGCAAGCAATGAGGCAACGAAAGCTACGACGAGTCCGATAAGAAATATTTTTCTGCGACCAAATAAGTCACTGGCCTTACCCATGACAGGTTGAGCGACAGCGCTAGCGATATAAAAAGCGAAAATAACCCAGGATACTTCTGCAAAGTCAAGATGATATACAAGTTGAAGCCTTGCTATAGCGATTGAAATCATAGAAGAATTTAACGGGTTTAAAAGTACCCCTAGTCCGACGGAAACAATCAACCACCTGCTGCGAACACTCATTTTTGGTTCCTCCCAAAGCGTATTGATGTCATCGTAATTGAAAAGCCTTATTTATTCCAACGCATTCTATGTTATTATTTCATTGACTAGAAGGAATGAATGGGTGGTGTGTGATGGAACTGCTTCAATTGCAATATTTTCTCGAGGTGGCAAGATTGGAACATGTTACCGAAGCAGCAAGAAGTCTGCACGTAACACAATCTTCATTATCCAAAACGATTCAACGCTTGGAGGAAGATCTAGGCGTCCCATTATTTGATCGAATGGGGAGGAGACTTCGTTTAAATGAGTTCGGCAGCACATTCCTACGCCGCGCAGAAAGAGCCTTGTTTGAATTGGAACAAGGGAAACAAGAGCTTAGCGATTTAGCTAGCCCGGAACACGGGACACTCGAATTGGCGGTGACTACTGCAAGCACATTACCGAACATCCTTCGCGAGTTTCGGAAAAAACGTCCTACTATTCAATTCCATGTGCAAATGTTGACGACGGAGGAAATGGTTACTCGTCTTCAAAGAGGAGAGGTGGATTATTGCTTGTCCTCGCCTCCTATAGAAGGAGAGGACATTGAATGTCAAATCGTGTTCATAGACCCCATTCTTGTCGCTGTTCCAATCGGGCATCGGCTGGCCGACCGAAGTCGCATATCTTTGACAGATCTAAGGGATGAACGGTTCGTCGGTGTGAAGAGAGGTTACGGTACTCGTGATCTAGTGGACTCTATTTGCAAATCGGTTGGATTTGAACCGAAATATGTATATGAGGGCGATGAACCTGCGAGGTTAAGTTCACTTGTGGAAGCTGAGATTGGCATAGCTTTCATGCCAAGCACGGCAAGGAATTCAAGGGAACAAATCAAATATCTCCAAGTAGAAGATCATGAATTGGTACGGGAGATCGCTTTATTATGGCATAAAAATCGCTATATTTCGCGGGCAGCTCTCGAATTCCGCGAGGTCGTTATACAGTATTTTGGCGCGAGATCAATCTAGCAAAGCGAGGTATATCAACGTGACAAATATCGAACCATTTCTAAAGAAAGTACGTCGTTCTATCGATGCTCATGCAGCTGGCTCCATGGGAGGTTACCGGCAAAAGCTCTCAGATCCTCACGAAGAAGATTTGTACGGAACAGCAGATGCCGTCATTTTGTTATATACGCTGGGCGAATTGCCGCAAGCAGGCAGCAGAGAGCATGAAGGCCTTGTGAATACACTGCAAAGCTTTCAACAACCAGAGGACGGGCTTTTTRCCGCAAATAGCCATCACCCTGTCCACAGAACAGCGTATGCCGTAGCGGCATTGGAACTGTTGGACAGCAGACCTTGTCATCCCATATCGGCTCTGAATGCTGTGAAGAGCCGAGAAGGACTTCATGACTGGCTGGAAAGCCTCGACTGGGCAAATTCCCCTTGGGGAGACTCGCATAAAGGCGCAGGCATTTACGCTGCTCTAGTGCTGACCGGCGAAGTTGACCGCGAGTGGGAGGATTGGTATTTTGAATGGCTTGATCAGGAGGCTGACCCGGAAACCGGATTTTGGCACAAGGGAGCCATTCATAACGGCGCACCGCTATTTCATCATTTAGCGAGCTCCTTTCATTATTTGTTCAATCTGAACTACCGCAAACGCCCTATGCGATTCCCGAATCAATGGATCGATACATGCCTGGCCATGCATGAGGATGGACAGATTCCACTGGAGGCCGGCGCTTTATCCTTTGTGGAGCTAGATGTCCTGTACACCTTAATCAGTGCTGCTGAGCAAACCCAGCACAGGTCTGGTGAACTGCATTCCATGATAAAGGCGATAAGCAACCATCTCTTAAGCAGTATCACAGTCTTGTCCGACGAGGCCGACGAGGCGTTGTTTGAAGATTTACATACGTTGTGCGGAACGGTATGCGCAATAGCCCTCATCCAGTCAGTAATGCCTGAGCAGGTTAATGGGGATCGTATGCTGCAGAGGATCTTAGACCGTCGTCCGTTTATTTAATGCAAGGAAATGTTGCGTATAGCTGTTACTGAACCCCCCTTGGCTTTCAAGGGGGGTTGTTGTGCTTCGGCTCTAAAGTCACAGGGTTAGCTAATGACCTATATTTATTTTTTGCAGCATGAAAAATAATGGGCTCTTCGATTGTATTACTAGTGAAGGGCAAACAAATCAAACTACGAGGTGAGAGAAATGAAAACAAAATTCAAAATGCTTACTCTTTCTACAGTTACCGCTTTAACGTTATCGTTTGTGGGACAAAGCTATGCAGCGAGCAACCCATTCTCGGATTTAACAAATATTGCAGCAACGGATAAAATTGTTGCTTTACATGATCAAGGCATAGTCCGCGGTATAACAAACGAGTTTTTTGCGCCTAATGAAACGATCACAGCGGCTCAAGGCGTTCAGCTTATTGTAAATGCCGCTGATCTAAATCTAGATCTCGTAAGATTTTTTAAAGAGCCTAAAGTGACCGATTATTACAAAAACGCAAAAGATGATGCTTGGTATGCCAATACCTTAATTACAGCAAGCGTTAATGGCGTCGAGCTGCCGGCAGATTTGGATCCAAACATGAAATGGACTCGTGAAGAGTTCACTCATCGGCTTATTAAAACCATTGAAGCGCATAGCAATCTTCCAATGATAAAACTTAATCCCGTCGAGATTACCGACAACGCGGATCTTACCATTGATTATCAAGGATCCATCCAACGTGCGCTGGCTTATCAGGTTGTGAAGCTGGATGCACAAGGAAACTTCCATCCAAAAGCGGAAATTTCCCGTGCAGAAGMTGCAGAGCAAATCTTTAATGTATTGGAATACATCAAGGCGCATCCTGCTCCATCGCCAGAACCAGATCAAGATCAAGATCCAGCCTCGCAGACAAGTCCAAAAAGATCGGCAACATCAACTAGCCCACAAATTCCAGGTACAAAATAAATGAAAAGGCGATCGCCTTCCGGATTAAACCGGGAAGCGGTTGCCTTTTTTTTGTGAAAAGAAATATTAGGGGATGGTGGGGCTGTATGATATCTGCACACCTAAMCATTAAAGTCAGCACAATGCCGCGCATGCCGCGGTTTTTTTTATTTAATCGATATTCATATGGAATATATAAATGCCGTTGACTCGACACCGAATGGTGTCATATAATTGTTGTGACACTAAATGGTTGCGAATAGTAATGCTTAGGAGAGGGTGTTGTGAGCGATAACAACCAGTTGCGGGATGTATTTGACGCGATTGCTGATCCAACCAGGCGCCGATTGATCAGTCTGTTGGCGGAAGCACAAGAGGTGCCGCTTCATGAGTTAACGGTTCAGTTTCAAATGGGCCGTACGGCGGTATCCAAGCATCTGACCATTCTTAAAGAAGCCGGATTGGTACTTGACCGAAAGGTCGGCAGGGAAACGAGATATAAACTTAACGCCGCTCCGCTTAGAGAAATTCAGGATTGGGTGGCTTTTTACAGTAAGTTTTGGAGTACGAATATGTTACGTTTAAACCAACTTTTAGAGGAGGAAGAAGAATGAGTTTAGCATTAACATTGGATTTTCAGTATACGACTACCATTG